>CAUZJR010000063.1:0-17110 GCA_963580005.1 Planctomycetota bacterium | reverse complement strand
CAGTTGCGTGAGATCAACGACACGGTGCCGGTGATCCTGATGACCGGGTTCGGCTACGACCCGTCGCACTCGATCGTGCAAGCCCGCCAGGCCGGAGGTCTCAAGGCCGTGCTCTACAAACCCTTCCGGCTCGATCAGCTGCTGACCGAACTGGAAGCCGCACTGGGCGAACCGCTCTGAAACCCGAGCCACATTGCATCCCCAACCGCAATCGGGTGCAATAACCTCCGAGACCCTCTCACACCCGGAGCCCCCCATGACCACCCACCGCAGCACCCACCGCACTTCCCGCCGAAACTTCCTCCAGGCCGCCGTCGCCGCGGGTACCACGATGCCGCTGGCGGGCAACTGGACCTCGACGGCCGACGCGGCTGCCGAGAAACGCAGTGCCAACGAAAAACTCAACCTCGCCGTCATCGGTGTCGCCGGACGCGGTGGCGCCAACCTGGCGGGTGTCAGCGGCGAGAACATCGTTGCACTGTGCGACATCGATGCCAACCGCCTGGCCGCCGCGGCCGCCAAGCACAAGGGTGCCAGCACAACCGACGACTTCCGACGCGTCCTGGACATCAAGGACCTCGACGGAGTGGTCGTCAGCACGCCCGACCACATGCACGCGATTCCCGTCGTCGCCGCGCTCAAACGGGGCCTGGCCGTCTACTGCGAAAAACCTCTGACCCACTCGATCCACGAGGCTCGAGTCATCTCGAGACTGACCGCCGAACGCAAGGCGGTCACGCAGATGGGCAACCAGATCCACAACCATCCGCTGAATAACTACCGCCGCGTGGTCGAAATGGTGCAGGGCGGAGTGATCGGAGAGGTGCGACGGGTGCATGTCTGGCAGGGCGGAGGCGTCCGGGTCGGACAACGCGTCCAGAAGAGTACCCCACCCAAGCACGTCAACTACGATCTCTGGCTGGGCCCCGCACCGCACCGTCCCTACCACGCATCGCACTTCCACTTCAACTGGCGGTACTGGTGGGACTTCGGTGGCGGACAACTCGCCGACTTCGTCTGCCACTACATGGACCTGCCCTACTGGTCACTGGGACTGAAGTACCCCAACCGCATCCACGCCACCGGCGAAAAGGGCCACGACGGCGCCAACCAGTGCCCGATGAAGATGAAGGTCGATTACCACTTCGACGCCACCGACGATCGACCGGCCGTGCACATCACCTGGTACCACGGCGGGCTGAAGCCCCGGGGAGCCGAGTCCTACGGCAAGGGCTCCGCGGTGCTGTTCGAAGGATCCGACGGACGCGTGCTCGCCGACTACTCGACCCGCAAACTGTTCATGGCCGCGGGCAAGCAGGCCAGGCCGGTCAAGCCGACCATCACAGACTCGGTGGGACACCACAACGAGTTCCTGCAGGCGATCCGCAGCGGCAACACCGACACCACCTGCAACTTCCGCTACGGAGCACTACTGAGCGAATGCGGTCACCTGGGGAACCTCAGCTACCGGCTCGGACAAAAAAAGATCACCTGGGACACCGCAGCTGCCCAGGCGGTCGACTGCCCCGAAGCCGCCGCGATCGTCAAACGCAAGTACCGAAAGGGCTGGTCGCTGTAGAACACCCACCCGGGTCAGACGCCGCCGGTCCTAGTGCGATACGCTCGCCGCCGCCTTCTCACCCACCAACCGGTCCTCGGCAAATCGGCCCAGCGAAAACGGCTCCAGCAGCCGTGGAGTTCGACCACTGGCAATCATCTCGGCCAACAGGTGCCCCGAGGCCGGGCCCGCCTTGAAGCCGTAGGTGCCCCAGCCGACGGTCATGAACAGGCCCGGCACCTGCGGATCCTCGCCGATGATCGGCGAGTAGTCCGGAGTCATGTCGCACAGGCCGGCCCACTGCCTGAGCATCCTGACGTTGGCCAGGAAGGGAAACAGCTCCAGCATGTGAGTCGCCGCACTCTCGGCAAACGGCAACGTGCCCCTCAACGAATAACTCGCGTAGTCGTCCACCTCGGCCCCGATCACCAGCTCGCCCCGGTCAGTCTGCGACACGTAGATGTGCAGGGTCGAGCTGACGATCACCGAGTGCAGCCAGGGCTTCAATGGCTCGGTGACCATCGCCTGCAGCGGGTGAGTCTCCAGCGGGATCTGTCGGCCGGCCATCGCGGCGATCGTCCCGGCATACCCGGCCGTCGCGTTGACCACCGTGCCCGCCTTGATCCGGCCGCGGTTGGTCATCACCCCGCTGATCCTCCCCTCGGTCAGCTCAAGCCCGGTCACCTCGGTCAACTGGTGCACCTGGGCACCCAGCGCATCGGCTCCCCGAGCGTAGGCCCACACCACCGCGTCGTGACGGATGATCCCGCCGGGTGGGTGATGCAGGGCCGCCATCACCGGGTACCGCAGCGAACCCTCCAGCTGCATGTCGGGCACGTGCTCGCGAATCTCGTCGGGGAAGATCAATCGCGAGTCGACTCCGCAGAGCTGGTTCGTCAGAGCCCTCTCGCGGAGCCCGCTGACACCTCGCTCGGTATGAGCCAGCGTCAGGTGGCCTCGCTGTGAGAACATGATGTTGTAGTCGAGTTCCCCGGCAAGCTGTTCGTACAGCTTCACCGAGTGGTCATAGAAGGCAATGCCCTCGGGTGTGCGGTAGTTCGAGCGGATGATGGCCGTGTTGCGGCCCGAGCCGCCAAAGCCGACGTAACGGGCCTCGAGCACCGCAACGTTGGTCACTCCCTGGCGGGCCAGGTAATAGGCAGTCGCCAACCCGTGCACGCCGCCGCCGATGATGACGACGTCGTAGGCGTCCTGCAGTTCGTGAGTCCTCCACATCGGCTGCTTCACCGATCTGCCTCCCCACCGTCATCGTCACCGCCCCCACCGCCCACAGTCACTACGTCGCCCAACCGCTCGGCTCCAACAACCTGCAGCCGGTAGGCGTCGCCTGCGTCGAGGAGAGCTTCCCAGAGCGAGAGCACCGAATCGGGACAGGCGTGAAGTTCCCAGTGACCGGCGAAGTGGCACAGCAGAGTATTGATGCCGGCGATGGGTCCCTGTCGGATGGCTGCGACCGGCATCGAGCGGGTGCGGAGATCGGCTGAGGTCAGCAACGAGAGGATGTTGATTGCATCGGGACCGGCCAGCACGATCGTGGCCCAGCCACCGGTCACGTCGACCGCCGCCGTGTCGTCCAGCACCTGGGGACCCACGTTGCCAAAGACGATCGCCCGGCCGGGAGTCAGTCGACAGACGATTCCGGCTCGACCGGCCCCCATCCGGCCCACCGCCACATCGCTGCCCACCAACCCCTTCACCAAGTCCCCGGTCCGTGGCCCGCCCAGCTCGATCACCGCTCGATGCGACCAGTCCAAGACCACGTTGTGCTCGGCCAGCACCAGCCCGGCCGTCTCGGGGTGGCTCGTGCAGATCTCCCAACCGCCCACCGTCTCCAGCTGTCCCCCGGCATGGCGATGCCAGGCGACCAGCGGTCCGCGGGCCAAGGGGGGTGAGGGTGATGAGATCATGTCTGTCGGGTTCCGCTTGAGTTCAGCTCTTCAGCCTGGCGCCGTCGGGATCGTAGAACGGTTCACGTTGGACCACGGCGTTGACCAGTTGACCGTCGATCTGGATCGAGACCTCGCGTCCGTTCTCGGACAGCTCGGCCGGCACCCACGCCAGTCCGACCGTGGCCCCGGCCACCGGGGAGTACCGGGCGCTGGTGACCCGACCCTCGAGTCGGCCGTCGACCAGGACCAGCGAGGGTTCAGGCGGCACCTGTTTGCCTTCGAGCCTGAAGCCGACCAGCTGCTGTCCCGGCTCGCGGCCGGAGGCTCGTTTGAGCGCTTCTCGGCCGACGAAATCGGGCTTGTCGAGCTTCACGATCCACGGCAAACCGGCATCGAGGGGGCTCGAGAGTGCGTCGGTGTCCTGGCCGGCCAGCAGGTGCTGCTTGTCGAGCCGCAGACGACGTTGGGCCTCGACCCCGAACGGACGGATTCCCGCCGCGGCACCCGCCGACATCAATTCACTCCAGACGTGCTCTGCCAGGTGTGTCGGCACGTGGATCTCGTATCCCAGTTCTCCCACGAACCCGATCCTCAACAGGATCGCACCCACGCCGGCCACCTCCATCTGGCGGGCTGCCAGGTAGGGCATCGACTCCGTCGACAGGTCCCCGTCGCAGACGCGCTCAAGCACCTCGCGGCTGAGAGGACCTGCCAGGTTCATCGCCGCGGTCGCCCCGCTGATGTTGGTCAAGCGGATGTCCCAGTCGGGCCGGGTGGCCAGCCACCAGCGGAACCAGCTGTCGACCCCTTCGGCGTTGCCGGTGGTGGTGGTCACAAACCAGCGGTCCTCCTCGAGCCGCGCGATGGTGCCGTCGTCGATGATGATGCCCGACTCGTCGCAGATCACGCCGTAACGCACCTTGCCGATCGGCAGTTTCGCAAAGCGATTGGGGTACACGAATTCCAAGAACTCGGCCACGTCCGGGCCACACAGTTCGAGCTTTCCGAGGGTCGAGACGTCGATCAGGCCGACACCATCTCGCACGGCCTGGTACTCGGCAGAAGCGTCCCCGTATGACTCGGGTCGCTTCCAGGCTCCCGAATCCATAAACACCGCACCCGCTTCGATGTGCCAGTCGTGGAGTGCGGTCAGGCGGCAGAGGTGTCGATGCGGGGCCCGACCGGCGAGCACGCCCAGCGGGACCGGCTGATCGGGAGGCCGGGCCGTGGTTCGACCGGTCTCCGAGATCGTTGCCCCGTTGGCTCGAGCACACGCGGCGATCGACCCGGCCTGGCACATCTTGCCCTGGCACGGTCCCATGCAAACCGTCGAATACCTCTTGAGCGTCTCGATGTTGGAAAAGCCGTCGGCGACCGCATCGAAGAGGTCCCCTTCGGTCACGTCCTCGCACAAGCAGACAAACGCCTTCTTGCCTTCCGGCAGGCGTCTCGAGGCCCGGGGTCTCTCGGCGGGCGAGACTTCAATCGCTCCGCCTCCGGAACCGGCCGCGGCCACTTCACCCGCCAGGCGGCCCTCGCGGGCACACGCGTCGACATCAAACGTTCCGTTGACCGAACCCGCCGACCTGTACCCCTCGACCAGTTGATCGGCCCGATACAGGTCCCGAGACTCGTCGTAGACCAACCGGCACCCGGCCTGGGCCAACAGGCCCGAGGCGGTCGTGAAGCCGGCAGCCTGGACCACCCAGTTGCAGCCAAGCACCTCGCCCGCCGAAGTGGGACCTTCGATCGGGCCAACCACCGCGGCGGTCACATGACGTCGGCCGCGGACCGAGTAGAGTGTCTGCCCGGTTCGCACCGGCAGGCCCCGGGGGTCGGTGGACGGTGTCTCGTTGTGATCCACCACGGCGACGATATTGGTGCCGGCGGCCGCCAGGGCATGAGCCACCAGGTAGCCACCGGGGTTGTCGGTCACCACCACCGCGTCGCCGGAAAACTGACAGCCGTCCTGCCACATCATTCTCTGGACACCGCTGGCGAGCATCACGCCGGGCCGGTCGTTGCCCGGGAATACCAGCGGCTGTTCCCAGCCACCGGTCGCGATCACCACTCCGTCGGCTCGCAGCCGGATCATCCGGTCTCCGGATTGGACCGCCACGAGCCGGTCCTCGTAGCAGCCGAACGCGGTGGATCTCAGCAGTACGCGGATCCGGGGATCCTCGAGCACCCTCTGGATCGTCGACTCGAATCGATCTCCCAATTCGACCTGCAGAGCCGGATCATCCTGCAGATACCCGCCCAACTTCGCACGCTCCTCGACCAGCGTCACGTCACGACCTCGCTCGGACGCCTCGATCGCAGCGTGCAGACCCGCCCAGCCGCCTCCGATCACCACCACGTCGCTGTGCAGGGTCTGGCGGTCGTAGCGGCGGCTGCCACCGGACTCGCGGTCCACTCGCCCCAGCCCGGCGATCCGCCGCACGATCGACTCGAAGACCGGCCACAGGAACCTCGGCTTGTGCATCACCCGGTAATAGAAACCCACCGGCATGAAGCGGTGCAGCCGGTCCAGGATGCTCAGCATGTCGAACCTCAGGCTCGGCCACGCATTCTGGCTGCGGACGATCGCCCCCTCGGTCGCCTCGGTGACGCACGTCCGCACGTTGGGGGCGCCGTCGACGGTACACAGGCAGTTCGGGCAGCGGCCGGTGGCACAGAACAGGCCGCGAGGTCGGTGGTACTTGAAGCTCCGCGAGAGCACATGCACGCCGTCTTCGTGCAGGGCTCCGGCGATCGTCTGCCCGGGCCCGGCGGTCACCGATTGGCCGTCGAAGGTGAATGTCACCGCCTCTACAGAACTACTCATCACCACCCTCGCTCTCACCACCCTCACCCACGGCCGCAGTTCCGGCTTCGCCGGGGAGTCGTGATTCGAGGACCTGGTTGGTCCGCGTGTCACGGCGAACAAGGAACCACTCGCGGCAGGCCGCCGAGTGGAACCACCACTCCCATTGCACGTCACGTCGGTTGGGCTGGTCGTAGGTGTAGGCGATCCACTCGTCGGTCGCCGCGTCCGGTTCAGGCCGCTCGCGCAGCGGCCCGCCGTAGTGGAATTCTGCGGCCGGACGCCTCTGGCAGTGCGGGCACCCAATCATCAACGACACGCCGTCTTCCCCTCCTGGTTCGCAGCCGGGCCTCTCAGAATCTGCGGGAACTCGTAGAGACCCGCACGTGGGCGAGTGCCCCGTCCTCAATTCCGTTCTAGAACAGAGTCAGATACCGGTCGATCTCCCACGGAGTCACCTGCTGCTCGCTGGTCAGCAATTCGGCGGTCTTGACCTCGATGAACTCGTCGGCGATCACACCCAGCCCGCCCCGGATCACCTCGTCCTGCTTCAACGCCGCCAGGGACTCGGACAACGACTGGGGCAGGATGCTGATCCCCGATGCGGTGATCTCCTCGAGAGTCTTTTCGTAGAGATTCCCCAGGTTGGGTTCGCCCGGGTCGATCTGGTTCTCGACACCGTCCAGCCCCGCGGCCAGGTAGACGGCCAGGCCCAGGTACGGGTTGCAGCCGGCCGAGACCGTGCGGTCCTCGACATGACCGGGTCCGGCGGTACGGATCATCTGGGTCCGGTTGTTGTCGCCGTAGCTGACGAACGCGGGAGTCCAGGTGAAGCCCGAACGGCTGCCCTGCAAACCCGAGCCCAGCTTCAGCCTCTTGTAACAGTTGACCGTCGGGCAGGTGACGGCGATCAGGGCGGGAGCATGAGCGAGCACTCCGCCCAGGAAGTGGTAGGCGAATTGCGAGAGTCCCAGGCCACGTGAATCGGACTCGTCCAGGAACAGGTTGCCACCGGTCTCGGCGTCGGCGACGTGGAAGTGCACGTGCAACCCGCTGCCGGTGCGGTCGGCAAAGGGCTTGGGCATGTGAGTGGCAATCGCACCGTACTTGGCGGCGATCTGCGAGCTGGCCATCTTGAAGAATGTGACCCGATCCGAGGTGGTCAACGCGTCCTGATAATCGAAGTTGATCTCGTATTGCCCGTTGCCGTCTTCGTGGTCGGTCTGGTACACGCCCCAACCCAACGCGTTGAGCGACGTGGTCAGGTCCTGCAGGTAGTCCATCGCCGGAGCCATCGAGCGGAAGTCGTAGCAGGGTTTTTCGAGATGATCGACACCGCCGGGATCCCACGGCGAGATCGACCCGTCGTCGTTGCGGACGACCAGGAAGTGCTCGGGCTCCATCCCCACGTTGAACACGAATCCCTGTTCGCGGGCTGCGTCGAGCACTCGCACCATGTTGGTGCGGGCGCAGTAGGGATGCGGCTCGCCGTCGACGTACAGGTTGCCGGCCAGGCGAGCGGTGTTGGGCTTCCAGGGCAAGGGGGTGTAGCTGTCCAGGTCGACCCGGGCGAGCATGTCGTGATCGTGAGGTCCCTGGCCGAGTCCCCAGAGAGCGGCACCGGCAAACCCGGCACCGCTGTCGATGCACGAGTCCAGCTCGCCGGCCGGCACCATCTTGACCTTGGCACTGCCATTGAGATCAACGAACTGGATGAGCAGGAACTCGATTCCGTCCTGCTCGATCCGTGCCTTGATCTCGTCCCGAGTCGTCATCGCTCCGCCCCTGTCCGCTGCGTCCATTTGCCCCAAGCCGCACATCCTACCGCCCGCTCCAACCCCACGCCACGCTTGAGACGGGGCTCAGACCCCACCACCTGCGGCATCAGAGCCCGAGCCGGGGATCCAACTTGTGCCGGCCAACGGAACCCGAGCCATCGCCGCAGACTCGACCGTCAACGCCGCCAGGTCCTCACGCTCGAGGTGATGCACGTCGCTCTTGCCGCACGCCCGGGCCAGCGTCGTGACCTCCATGTTGAGCACCTGCAGGTAATTCCGTACCCATCCGGCTGCAGTTTCGGGCTGCAGCCGCTGCTCGAGCACTTTGTCCTGGGTGGTGATCCCGACCGGGCAGCGGCCACTCTGGCAGTGGTGGCAGAAGCCCGGCGCCGTACCCAGTTGCTGGTAGTCCTCGGTCACGTCGACCCAGCCGCCATTGCGGTCTTTGCCAGCCTTGCCATCAGAACCGTCGTGGTAGCAGCGATTGTTGCAGCCCAGGGCGATCAGCGCCGCCTGTCCGATCGAGACCGCATCGGCCCCCAGTGCCAAGGCCTTGGCCACATCGGCCCCGGTGCGGATGCCACCGGAGATGATCAGGTCCACCTCCTCGACCTTGTCCATCGCCTCCAGTGCCTCGACCGCCTGGGGCAGTGCCGCCAGGGTGGGGATGCCGGTGTGCTCGATGAAGACCTGCTGAGTGGCCGCGGTGCCCCCCTGCATGCCGTCGATCACCACCACATCGGCACCCGCCTTGACAGCCAGCTTGACGTCATCGACCACCCGAGTGGCCCCCATCTTGACGTAGATCGGCTTCTCCCAATCGGTGATCTCACGCAGCTCCTCGATCTTGATCGCCAGGTCGTCCGGCCCGGTCCAGTCGGGATGCCGGCAGGCCGATCGCTGGTCGATCCCCTCCGGCAGAGTTCTCATGCCCGCCACCCGCGGGCTGACTTTCTGGCCCAGCAGCATCCCTCCACCGCCCGGCTTGGCGCCCTGGCCCAACACGATTTCGATCGCATCCGCCGCCCTCAGGTCATCGGGGTTGAACCCGTAACGGCTGGGCAGGCACTGGTAGACCAGTGTCTTGGACGACTCTCGTTCCTCGGGCGTCATCCCGCCGTCACCGGTCG
Source organism: Planctomycetota bacterium (assembly GCA_963580005.1). Taxonomy (GTDB): domain Bacteria; phylum Planctomycetota; class Planctomycetia; order Planctomycetales; family Planctomycetaceae; genus UBA8437. The sequence goes on along the minus strand of CAUZJR010000063.1, from coordinate 7,928 downwards.
TGGTCGAGGTCCCCATCTCGGTGGCCGCTCGCCCGAGTGCATCCTTGGCCGACGCCGAGAGCGACCCGAAACTCATCCCGGCAATCGTCACCGGGATCTCGAGCTCGATCGGCCGCTTGGCGAACCGACCACCCAACACGGTCCGCGACGAGCACTGTTCCCGATAGCCCTCCAGCGGATATCTCGACGCCGACGCGGTCAGGAAGACCAGGTCATCGAATGTCGGCAGTTTCCGCTTGGCCCCCATGCCGCGGATGTCGTACAGCCCGCACTCGGTCGCGCGGCGGATGTAGGCGATCACGTCCGAGTTGAACGATGCGCTGGGCTCGAGCTGCTCGGGACCGCCGGCCAGCTGTGAGGCCAGCTGTGAGGCCAGCTGTGAGGCCAGCTGTGAGGCCAGCTGTGAGGCCAGCTGTGAGGCCTGCTGAGGGGTCTGTTCGGAGGGAGCGTTCACGCGACCTAGTACTCCTGGTGGGCGTCGGCATTCCAGTGATACAGCGACCGGGCCGAAGCGACCCGTCGAAAGTTCTCGGCATCGCTGTCGATGCCCGACCCGGCCAACAGCTCCCGCAGCGTCTGGACGTCTGAATCCTCCAGCGGCTCCTCGCGGGCATCGGCACCCAGGCTGTCGATCGTTCCGCCAACATAGAGCACCGCTTCGTAGATCGAGTCGCCGAGGTTGGCTCCGGCGTTGCCGCAGACAACCATCGTGCCGGCCTGGGCCATGAAGGCCGAGAAGTGACCGACGTCGCCGGCGACCACCACTGTGCCGCCCTTCAGCGAGATGCCGCAGCGGCTCGAGGCGTCTCCGTCGATCACCAGCAGGCCTCCATGCGCCGACGCGCCCGCCGATTCGCTGGCATGACCTTTCACACGAACCTCACCCGACATCATGTTCTCCGCCACGCTCCAGCCCACGTTGCCGTTGACCGTGACCCTCGCCAGCTTGTTCATCCCCGCGATGAAGTACCCCGCGTGACCGTCGATCTCGACCTCCACCTCGCAGTCCAGGCCCGCGGCAATGCTGTGCTGGCCGTTGGGGTTCTGGATGCTGACACGAGCGACATCCGAGCCGGGCAACTCGGCGTGCAGGTACCGGTTCAGCTCTCGCACGCTGACCCCGGCCAGGTCGAACTCGACGCTCTCACTCATGACGCCACCGCCGTCGTCTGCGGAGCTTCCGCTTCGACGACCGACCACGAGTAGATCATCTTGGGCGACGGTTCATAGACGTTCGCGTCGGCGACACCCGGCAGGTGGGCCAGGGCCCGGAACTCGGAACCCACCGCCACGTAGTCATCGGTCTCGGCCACCACCGCCGGCTTGCAGGCGAAGGCGTCGCGAACCAGCACCATCTTCCCGGCGGTCGCCATCAGGAAGGTGAAGAACCCATCGAGTTCTTCAAACGACGACTCGATCGCCTGCTCCAGGCTGTCCCCCTCACGCATCCGCCATTCCAGGTACCGGCACCCCGCCTCGGTGTCGTTGTCCGTTTCGAAGGCGATCCCCCGTCGCTGCAAGCGTCGCCGCACGCTGTTGGGGTTCGACAGCGACCCATTGTGGACCAGGCAGAAGTCCTCGCCGGCAGTGAACGGGTGAGCGTGGGCCGGGGAGACCATCGATTCGGTGGCCATCCGCGTGTGACCCACCAGGTGACTGCCGGTGAGTGATTCGAATCCGTATCGTGCGGCGATCTCCCGAGGGTGCCCCTCATCCTTGAACAACCGGATGCTCTGCCCCACCGCCAACAGGTCGACACACGGCCAGTGCTCTTCGAGCCAGCCGCCCACCTCAGGCGGTGCCATCGTGCTCCACAACAGCGCGTTGTCGCCGTTGGCATCGAGCGTCGCAGCCGTACCCGACACTTCGAGGTGATGCTCGAGCACGGCGTCCCAATCGGGAACGCCACCGTGCCAGTACAGGCTGAAGCCCAGCCCCGCCGAGTCAGAGGGTGCGCCAAACACCGCCAGCCCGGCTGAATCGGGACCGCGGTCGCCCATGCAATCGAGCATCGGGACGGCCAGCCGGCCCAGCGAGTCTTGCAACTCGGGTCGCCTGATCAGCAGTCCGACGATGCCACACATGTGCCGTTGCTCGCAACCGAGAAGCCGATACCCCGGTCAACCAGACTACCAGACGGCCCGCGGGCGAGGAATCATGCCCGGGCCGCGGCAGCCGTGTCACCCCTCAGGGGCCATCCGCCCCATCATCATCGGGTCCCTGCAACGCCACCCAGGATCGGTTCTGGTAGCTGCAGCGGCAACCGGCCGAAGCGTCAGGAATGAAGACCAGCCCACCGGCCGGCAGCGCGTTGACCCAGCAACCCGGACGGATCCCGCCGAAGTTCTCGGTACCCGCCTTGCGGGTGAAGTCCACGTATCCGACCGTCGCCGAACGGAACAGCAACAGGTTCTTCGAACCGGCCAGTTGACCGCAGCCGTAGGATCGCTTGAACGACCACGGCTCATCCTCGCCGGTCAACAGGTCCAGCCGCGCCGGCTGAGTGATGATCGTGCGGTCGTTGACCAAGGGCCGGGTGATGTAGCTGACCTTCTTGTCCCAGGCCCGGTACCCCTCGCTGGCCCGGAACACCGCCATCCGGCCTCCGACCTCCGAGGGCAACTTGAACCGCGTCGACTGGTAACTCATCAGCAGCATGTCGTGCACCTCGCTGAAGACCAGCACCGTCCCGAAGATGTCCTTCTTGTTCTGCCACGCCGGCTTGCCGGTCGCCGCATCCAGGCAGACGAGCTCGCCGGTGGCATGCACCAGCGGCGTGCCTGCCTTGATGCCTCGGCGGGCAGCCTTCTGGTCGAGCAGATCGGCCAGGGCTCGAGGCCGATCGATCAGGAACACCCGCCCATCACCAATCGCGATCGCGTTGTGCCGGATCGACTGCTTGGCGTCGTACCGCCACTTCAGCTTCCCTGAGAGGGCATCCATCACGAAAAACGTCTTCGATTCCGTGAACAGCTTACTCATGTCCGCCGGCCGCCAGGCATGACGCACGATGTGCTGCTCGTTGATCAACGAACCAAACAACAGCCCGTTCTCGCAGGCGATGTGGCCCCAGAGGGCCTTCTTGCCATCCTTGTGAGCAGGAGCCTCGAAGGTGCCCAGCACCTTGCCGGTAGCCGCGTCGAGCCGATAGCAGACTCCCTTGCGGCGAACATAGACACTGTCGCCGCTGGCGCAGAAGTTGCTGCCGGTGCCCGAGACGCCCACGATGTGGTCGGCGTTGTAGGCGTGCAGCACACCCGGCAGAGCAAACTCCCACAGCGTGCGGCCGTTGTAGGCGTCGACTCCCCGCAACGCGTCCATGCCCTCGACAAACAACCGACCGCGATGGAACAGAGGCGACGGCGACCGGCCGTGACGGCTGGGCAATTCCAGGTTCACGTCGTGGAACCACAATACCCGCAGCGGACCGGTGATCGGATCGGTCGAGCAGAGCGTGTTGGCCGGTGTCGAGTACTGGTGGTTCCAGGTCCCGGCATCGGCCAGTCCCTTGCGGGTATCAAAACTCAGAGACTCGCCGGGCCCGATCGCCACCACGCCGCCCCAGGGACGCTGCAATCGCCAGGCCTCGGCAACGATCTGCTTCGCGGCCGCCTGGTCCTTGAGTGCTCGCTGCGAGACCACCAGGTTGGCGATGTACTTGGGAAATTGAGTCGCCTCGAGCTGCCCCTGGTGCACGGTGACGCGGTGTCCCAGCAGCCCCGCAGCAGCCAATCGCTGCCTGGCCCTGGCCACCCGCGCCGGGTCGGGATCGATGGCGAAGATGAACAGGTCACTGTGCCTGGCCAACCAGGTCGCCAGGCGACCGTCGCCACAGCCCAGGTCGATGCAGTAGCCCTCGCGAATCCGCGACGATTTCAGGATCTGCTTCCCCGCCGCGGCGATGGCCTCGGTGTCGGCCTCGGTGTCGGCTGCGGTGTCGGCTGCGGTGTCGGGCTTCACGGGCGTGTAGTGCACCGGTTCGGCCACGGGATCTTCGGTAAAGCAGTACAGCCGACCGCTGTCGGTGACCACGAACAGCCGGCCGTCGGAAACGGCCAGGTCGCCGGGTGTCCCCTCGACCTCGTGTTTCCAGGTCAGCTTGCCGGCGGTCGCATCGACCACCGCGACCGACTTGGCTCCGGCCGAAACGACAGTGGTCCCGGCCACCAGCATCGCCTGGCCACCGGGGACCTTGGCGATGGAGGAGATGCGTTTCAGTTCGAGGATCTTGACCGGCTTCCCCTTGCGGTCCTTGCCGGCCCGCTCGACCAGTGACCAGTTCTCGAGCGTGGTGGAGGTGCCTCGCCAGAGAGTCTTGCCGGCGGAGGCGACGCTGCCGGCGCCGAGTCCCTTGAGCAGGCCTCCGCTCTGGAGGTCGTAGGCCAGGCCGCCGTTGACGAAGACCCGACCGTGCCCCATCGTCGCGGTGGCACCTCGGTGAGTGTTCTGTTGCAGGCGGTAGAACAGGAACTTGCCGGTCTTGAGATCAAAGACCGCCGGTACGGCACGCCCCGTGGGTACCAGCAGCCGATCGCCGGTGACCACCAGGTGCCCCTGCGCGGTCACACCACTCTTGGCCGTCGCCCCGCCGTGGGGCTGAGCCATCTCGATGCCGCCCGATGAGTCATTGAGCCACACCAGCTTGCCGGTCTCAGCCTGTTGGGCCCGGATGAAGATGCCCTCGGACTGCCAGATCCCCGCTGCCCAGTACACGATGTCGTCGGAGATGACCACGCCGCCGCGGGCCGGCCACCTCGAGATCACGTGGCCGTTGCCCATCACCCTCTGGTCGGTCGGCCCACCACGCCATCGCTTCAACAAGCGACCGTTAGCGGTCGCCAGGCTGTACAGGTAGCCGTCGTCGCTGGTGACAAACACCCGGTCGCGCCATACCGCCGGAGCAAAACGGATCGGGCCGCCGGTGGCAAACGTCCAGCGAGTCTGGCCGGTCCCGGCGTCCAGGCAACGGATGCGGCCGTCGACCGAACTGCCGTAGAACACGCGGCCCTCGGAAACCGCCACGCGGTTGACTCGATCGAACGACATCCGGTCGTCGCGAGGCCAAGCGGGGCGGGGGGCATGACGCGCCTGCCGCGACCAGGCCAGGTGAAGACTCGTCGCCAGAGTCTCATCGGTGTGATGATCCCTCGCAGCGGTGCCGCCGAAACCACTCCAGCCGGCCGCCAGCAGCGGCGACGCACTCAACACAACACTCAGCAGGACCGCGATTCGCATCTTCCAGTCTCCAGACTCAATGGGCCGCACCGATTCTAACCGCGGCAACAGCCCCGCGGCTATGGCCGGGCCGCCAACCCGGCCGTCACACGACGCAGCATCGCCGCCTGGCCGGCGTGGTAGGCCACGTGCTCGACCTGGTGCCACAACACCTCCCGAATCGGCATCGTCCGACCACGGAACTCCCGCGTCGCCTCCCAGTTCCCCGCATCGACCTCCTCCAGGAAACTCCCGCAATGGGCACGAGTCTCGTTGAGCAGCGTGTGCAGAGCCGATCGATCCCAACCCCCGTCGCGGTCGAACTCCAACTGCCGGTCACGATTCCACTCGCCACGCCCCAGCCCGTTTTCGAACCAGTCGCGCATCGATCCGGCGACGTGGCAGACGAGGTTACCCAGCGAAGCGACACCCCCGGCCGGCCGGATCCAGATCGACTCTTCGGGGAACTCGTCGAGCACTCCGCGGATGGCGTCGAGTTGATTGTCAAGAAAACGCACGGCCGCTTCGGACTCGGGAAAACTGCTGGGCACCGTTGGGGTCTCGCTTATGGGCTGGGAGTCGCTTTGGGCATGGCCGTGCAAGCATATCCACTGTCCACTCACAGGTGGTAGACTCTGGGCCGCTGGTCCTATTTCCTGCTGGTTCGACATGCTTGCTCGCATCCTTCTTATAGTCGTGCTCGCCGTGCAGGGCGCGGTGTCCGCCGAGAAGGACGATTACGGCAAGGTCAAGGCGATCTTCAAGGCTCACTGTCTCCGCTGCCACGGGGTCCGCAAGCAGGAAGCCGAATTGAGACTCGATACGGCCGCCGCGGCGATCAGCGGGGCGAAGGACGGTGCGGTCATCGTGGCGGGCAAGCCCCGGGACAGCCGGCTGCTGAAACGGGTGAGGTCCGGGGACAAGGACACCAGGATGCCGCCGGAGGGTGCGGCACTGTCAGCTGTCGAGATCGCGACACTCACACGATGGATCCAGGCCGGAGCACCGCATCCCGCCGACGAGGCTCCCGAATCGGACCCCGCCGACCACTGGGCCTACCGGGCCCCGCTGCGACCGCGGGTGCCGATCGAGACCAGCGCCACGTGGGTTCGTAACCCGATCGACGCCTTCCTGGCACGAGGACACCGGGGTCAAGAACTGCTGCACGCTCGGCAGGCTGAAGCGAGAGTGCTGCTACGTCGAGCCACGCTGGACCTGACCGGCCTGCCGCCGACACCCGAGGAAGTCCGCCAGTTCCTGGCCGATACCCGCCCCGATCGCTGGAACCGGACCGTCGGACGACTGCTGCAGAATCCGCGATATGGCGAACGCTGGGGCCGGCACTGGATGGACGTCTGGCGGTACAGCGACTGGTACGGATACCAGAAACAACTCCGCAACAGCAGCCGACACATCTGGCGCTGGCGCGACTGGATCGTCGAATCGCTCAATGCCGATCGACCCTACGACGAGATGGTGCGGCAGATGCTCGCCGCTGACGAGTTGCCCGAGGCGACTCCCGAAACGCTGCGGGCCACCGGTTTTCTGGCCCGCAACTACTACCTCTTCAATCGCAACACCTGGCTCGATTCCACGATCGAACACACCGGCAAGGCCTTCCTGGGCCTGACGATCAATTGTGCCCGGTGTCACGACCACATGTACGACCCCGTGGCCCAGAAGGATTACTACCGCTTCCGGGCCATCTTCGAACCGCACCAGATCCGCACCGACCCGATCGACGGCCGACTCGACGCCGCCAACCACGGCCTCTCGCTGGCCTATGACGCCAAGCCCCAGACACCCACCTATCTCTTCGAACGGGGCAACGACAAGCGGCCGGACAGGGACAACCCGCTGACCGCCTCGGTCCCCAGCTTCCTGCCCGGCCAGCAACTCAGCGTCAGCCCCGTCCAGTTGAGCCCGGTCATCTTCTATCCTGGCCTCCGCGAGCCGATCCGCGAGGGTCTGCTGGAGACCGCCCGCCAACTCGTCACGTCGCGAACCGCAGCCCTCGCAAAACTCGCCTCACCACCAGGCTCCGAAGAACCCGCATCACCCGAGCTGGCCGTGGCTCGCAAGGAGCTGACCGCGGCCCGCGCGCAGCTCGAGAGCCTGACGGCTCGAGTCACCGCCGATACCGCTCGCTACCATGGCAACGACCCCGCAGCCGCGGCCGACGCCGCGTCACTGGCCGCTGCCAGGCATCGTCAATCGGACGTGATCGCGGCCGAGGCCGCAGTGATGCGTGCCGAGTTGTCTCAATCCCAGGCCCAAGGCGGCGGCGACAAGAAGAAGATTGCCGCCGGCACCAAGGCGCTGGTGGCGGCTCGCAAGAGGCTGAAGGCGGCCACCTCCGCCGCGGCCAAGACCGATGCCAACTATCCGCCGCTGACCAAGGTCTATCCAAAAACCAGCACCGGCCGCCGCCTGGCGTTGGCGAGATGGATCACCGACCGCCGTAATCCTCTGACGGCTCGCGTCTGCGTCAACCACGTCTGGCTGCGTCATTTCGGCAGCCCGCTGGTCCCCTCGGTCTTCGACTTCGGCAACAACGGCCGACGACCCAGGTTCCCCGCACTACTCGACTGGCTGGCCGTCGAGTTGATGGACCACGACTGGGACCTGGAACACCTGCACCGGCTGATCCTGACCTCAGCCGCCTACCGGATGTCCTCGAGTGCCACCCCGGCCCACGCCGCGACCAGGCAGCG
>CAUZJR010000062.1:0-17156 GCA_963580005.1 Planctomycetota bacterium | reverse complement strand
CCAGCATGAACACGCCTGAAAGTGCCAGCAGAATCGATGGCACGAACAGAGCACCACGCCAGCCCCAGCGAGCGGCTGACTCGCTGGCGATCAGGTACGTCAGCCCCAGGGTGATCTGGTACCCCGTCCCGATCACGCCCAGTGCCCAGCCCCGACGGGACAACGGAATCCAGTTGCCCACCACGCGAACGCACGGCGTCCAACCCAGCGACTGGCAGTAGCCATTGGCCGCCCAGATGAACAGCAGGAAGTAGAAACCGGTCGAGAGTCCAAAGGCGATGTTGAGCAGCGCCGAACAGAACATGCCAACCGAGAGCAGGATCCGCGGAGCGAATCGCTCGGAAAGCTGCCCGTTGACCAGTTGGCCCACTCCGTAGGCGATCTTCAACGAGGCCAGGATCCAGCCAACCTGCTCGTTGGTCAGGCTCAACCCGCCCTCTTCGATGGGCTGACTGAGGAAGGGGACGGCGGCCGAGATGTTCGTTCGGCAGAAGTAGAACGCGCCGTAGACCAGCCAGATGACCCAGATTGTGCGGTTTTCACCCGGCCCAGGAGCGTCGGGCCGAGGAGATTGAGTGAACGACGTGGCCATCTGTGGTCCTGGAATCCTGGCAGGTCACAGGATGCCCCAATCCCCATACTGTTGCAATCAACGCGCCGAGAACAGGGTGTCCAGATCGGCTCGAGACACCTCGAGAATCCGCTCCATCAGGTCTGCCCCATCGACCGCGTCGTAGTTCTCCAGACCGCCGACGATCCCGTTGAGCCCTTCGCTCTCGACCCGCTCGATGAACGCACCCAGGTCCCCCGACAGCCCCACGGCATCCTCCAGCGACATCTGGCCCGCCAACAACTCATCCCGCCGAGCCGGCCACCAGGCGGAATCGACCAGTGCCGGATTGATGAACTCGATCAACGCCGTCTCGACCCCGCCGGCGTGCTGGTCGCCACGGTCGCCCGAAAGCGCGACCAGGGGGTCGTGCAGCCAGCGGAACGACCAGCGACCGATGCCGCTTTGCGTCAGCCCGTCCTGAATCGCTATGCGATGCACGATCGAACCATGCACGTCGACGACGTAGGTCGCTCGAGGCTGCAGCCAGTCGGAAATTGCGTTGGCGTAGCCCCGCACGTAGCGGGTCAACAGCTCGGCGGTGATGTCGACGCTCATCCCAAACGGCAGACCCCAGGTCAGTTGCCCGTAATCCAGCGGAGGAGCAATCACCATCCCGTCTCGCTCGGCCGCCAGCCGCTCGAGTACCGCGTAGCTCTGCAGGGTATCGGTCGCCAGGGGCAGGTGCGGACCATGCTCCTCGACCGCCGTGTCGACGCTGAATGCCACCACGCCACCGGTCGCACCGCACGGGGGATGCTCGGCTGCCGGCAACTGGACCACATCAACCCGGGCTTCTCCTCCACGGGATGTCTCGTGATAGAACGGAAAACAGTCGCCGATCCGAGCCAGCAACGACTTCCGCAACTCGTCGTCGAGCGCTTCGTGATAGAGCGGCGGCAGCACCAGAGGGGCCAGGTCCAGCAGATCTGCAAGCGGGGTCCCCAGCGAACAGATCGGCAGCACGATGCGATCGGTGCCGACTCGCTGCAGCAGCCGGTTCAGCGAGTAGCCGGTCAGCCACTGTCCGGTGTTGATGGCCGAGGGCCGCCAGGCCAGGGGGTTGTCCATGCAATCGGAGTCCTTGAGTGTCCCGGGGCTGGGGATGCGGCAATGTCCGTGGTAGCAGGTCCAGCGCGGTCCGGCGACCGCGACATCTCGAGCACCGGTTCGCCAGAGTGCAGGAACCCGTTCTCGATCACCATCTTGCGGATTTCCAGCAGGACTCTCAGACTGGCCGAACCGGCCGGCTCCCCAGCCACTTGCCGGGATGGTCATCGGAACCCCGGACAGGGTGAGAACCTTGAGTTCACCGATCGCGGGACTGGTCGAGCGGTTGCGAGGACTCGAGTCCAGGTTTCCCGAGCTGTCCCGCTTCGCCCGCTTCGGGGCCGTGGGTGCCAGCGGCGTGCTGGTCGACGCTGCCGCCACCCACCTGGCAGGCCAGTCGATGCACTCCAACCCCGCCTTCGCGATCGGCATCGCCACGGCGATGACCTGGAACTTCTTCTGGAACCGGCGTGTCACCTTCGCCGACGCGGCTCCGAGCCCACTCTGGCGGCAGTACTTGGGCTTTTGTGCCAGCTGCTCGCTGGGTGCCTTGATCAGCTGGGGCACTCGAGTGCTGCTGAACCGTCAGTTTCCGGTCTTCGAAGAGCACCTCGTGCTGGCGGTTCCCTTTGGTGTCGTCGCCGGGATGATGTTCAACTACCTGCTGTGCCGTCGTTGGGTGTTTCGGACACCCCGTCGCGACGAAGGATCTTCGTCGCACGAATCGAATACTCCACCCCGCTGAAGACGGTCACCGCCACGGCCGCCCAGAGCGTGATGTCTCGGATCAGCACCAGGTCCTCGTATCGCTGACGAATCGCCGTGTCCATCGACAGCAGGCACAACGGCACCGCGGCGCACTGCAGGGCCATCTTGAGTTTCCCCGAGAATGCTGCGGAGAAGTCCTGGCCTCGCTGTTCCAGGAACCCGCGCAGGCTGGTCACGAACATCTCGCGGGCCAGTATCACGACCACGATCCAGGCGGTCACACCCGATTTCGCGTCGGTGCCTCCGTCGGAGAGCAGGAAGACGAACGATCCGCAGATGATGATCTTGTCAGCGAACGGATCGAGTATTCGGCCCAGCGGGGTCACCAGGCCATAACGGCGAGCGATGTAACCATCGAGGAAGTCGGTGGCCGCGGCGATCAGGAACAGCACCGTGGCCGTCTTCCACCAGCCGTTGGCCTCGATCAACACAAACAGCACGACCGCCATCAGCAGCCGGCTGATCGTGATCAGGTTGGGGAGGTTCAGCCAATGGCCTGGCCGAGCCGACTCGTCGGACACTGTCTTCGCCCTCGCGACGATCGAAACTGACTCCCCGACGACACTCTCACTCGAGCGCCGTACCGGCCAGATCGTACCCCTGCCGCGAGAGGATCTCAACGGGGACCAGCTGACCCACCGCCAGGCCCTCGCCCTGGACCTCGACCACACCGTCGATCTCCGGCGCGTCGGCAAACGACCGCCCCACAAAGCCCCCGGTGGACTCCGACGCCTGGTCGAGGATCACGTCGAGTTCATAGCCGACCACCGAATCTCCGAACGCAAACGCGTGCCGCTGCTGGGTCGCCATCAACGCGTCCCGACGTGCCTCCTTGGTCTCCTCGGGCAAATGACCCTCGAGACGCACCGCGGGGGTGTCCGGTTCGAGCGAATAGGTGAAGACGCCCATCCGCTGGAAGTGGCCCTGGTCGACGAATTGCCGCAGCTCCTCGAATTGCTCGTCGGTCTCGCCCGGGAACCCGGTGATGAAGGTGGTCCGCAGCACCAGGTTGGCCACTCGTTCGCTGAGCGTTTCGAGCAGCCGCTCGGTCGCGGCACGGTCCACACGACGCTGCATCCGTTTCAGCACCGCACTGTTGATGTGCTGAAGCGGCAGGTCGAGGTAGGGCAGGATCTTGCTCGAGTCGGCGATCACGCCGATCAACTCGTCGGTGAAATGGACCGGGTAGAGGTACATCAGGCGGATCCAGTCCAGGCCGTCGATCTGCTCGAGTTGCCTCAGCAGTTCTGTCAACCGGACCTCGCCATACAGATCGAGGCCGTAGTAGGTGGTGTCCTGGGCCACCAGCACCAGTTCACGAACCCCGTCCCCCACCAGCTCATGGGCCTCACGAACCACCTCCTCGATCGGCTTGGTCACGTGCTTGCCCCGCATCCCGGGGATCGCACAGAAGGTGCAGGTGCGGTCGCAGCCCTCGGAGATCTTCAGGTAGGCAAAGTGCCTCGGAGTGATCCTCAAGCGACCCCGGTCCTCCTGGGCCGTGATCGGCGCCGGCCGAAACAGCTCGCGCTGCTCGCGAGCATGTCCGACGAGGTGATCGGCCACGCGGTGGATCTCGTCCCGCCCGAAGACTCCCACCACGTGGTCAATCTCGGGACGCTCCTCCAACAGGCTGCCGCCCACGCGTTCGGGCAGACAGCCGGCCACGATCAGGCCTCCGGTCTGCCCCGACCGTTTCAGGTCGATCATCTCGTCGATCACAGACCGCGACTCCGCCCGGGCACTCTCGATGAATCCGCACGTGTTGACAATCACGAAATCGGAGCCCTCCGGCTCGGGCACCAGCGTGTATCCATCCAACGCCAGTGTCCCCAGCATCTTCTCGCTGTCCACGAGATTCTTGGGACATCCCAGGCTCACAAAGGCATAACGGCCCTTCGACTCACCCGTCACAGTTTCCGACATGTCTCTATCCTCCTTGGGCCAGCTGAGAGAGTTCCCATCCGGCCGCCACGTAGAAGCAAACCAACGCCGCAAAAAACGCCGCCACCAACACACCCGGGGGTTTCAGTCGAGTCGACTCGGCCGGCACCGCAGGACTCTCGACGCTGCGATACACCGGCCACCACCAGTTCCCGCTCTCCTCCCGAAACTCAACCCGCGACCGCCAGAAATAGGCCACCGCACACAGCGAGGCCACGGCTGCCGGTATCAACACGTACCAGGCGATCAACTCGTCACCGGCCAACAACTCGGCACCATCATCACGCTCACTCATCCCCACGCTCACCTTGGCCAGCACGGCCGCCCAGCCATTGACCAGAAAATGCAACAGGATGGGTGCGAGGATCGAGCGGGTCGCCAGGTAGACGACGTGCAACAGCACTCCCAGGGGGAAGACCGAGAGCTGGTGAGCCGGATGCAGGTGGGCCACGGCGAACAGCAGCGAGGTCAGGAAGATGCCCTGGATGACGCCGCAGCGAGCCACCAGCCCGCGGCCGATCACACCCCGAAACACCAGCTCCTCGCCGATCGCCGGCAGAACCGCCAGCACGAAGACCAGCACCGGCAACGGCAGGCTGTCGGCCAGGCCCGAGAGAATATTGACTTCCTGGATCGACTGCACATTGGGCAAACCGGGCATCGTCTCAAGCATCGCTCGCCAGACCCGGTTGGCCACGACAAACAGCTGGCCGCACGCCATCGAGACCGGAATCACCACGAACACGATCGCCAGCAGGTGTGGCCACTGGATGCCCCGGCGGCCCAGACGATTGAGCAGCCGAGGCCATGGCCGGGCGACGGGGTCCGAGGGGATCGCCAGCCGCAGGCCGACGGCCAACAGCACCGCAATCACGAACAGGAACTGGTCGCCGCCCATCACGAGACCGATGTGCTCGTTGACGGCCGCTTGCAGCCGCTCGGGACTGTTCATCAACTGCCGATCGCCGCTCTGGACCACCAGCATCACCGCGACCGCCACGACCACCATGGCCGTGGCGATCAGGTGTACGGCGATCACCCCCATCAACCAGACGAAGGCCTCCAGGACACCGGGTCCCGGAATCCTGACACGTTCCGGGACCACCGTCTCCGCAGCAGGCTCTTTATCCTTAACATTCTCAACATTCTCAACATCCTCGACCCACACCGACCCCTCGATTCCAGTTGGCTCGTCGGGCCCGTCGCGATCCGAAATCCGCCCGTCGGAAAAGACCTCCACAGGCTCGAACGGCGGCTCGTCGGGAGTCTCGGAAGACATCATCGCATGGTCCACGGTGGCGAAGCGTTGGCGGAGTCGCAGGGCTCGGGGTAACATCCCCCCCACGATCCACGAATCGACTATACCTGCCCGAGGTGGGTGCTGCGAAGGCTGCCCATGACGTCCCTTCCCGACACGGACTCCTCGGCAGAAACCGCCTACTGCATCGGCTGCAATCTCAGAGTCAATCTCTCGCAACTCTGCCCCGGTTGCGGCGGTACGGTCATCATCACCCCCGGAAAAGGACTGGTCGACACCGGGGAAGACCGCCCCGAGGAGTCCCAGTCCCTGGTCGGCACCGATCTCGATCGATACAGCATCGAGTTGTTACTGGGAACCGGTGGGATGGGCACCGTCTACCTGGCCCGTCATCGCGACCTGCTCAGACGCTGTGCGTTGAAAATCCTTCTGCCCAGGCTGGCCCGCCGCGACCAGGATTACGTCCGGCGGTTCCAGGCCGAGGGCCAGGCGGCGGCGGCACTGGTCCATCCCAACGTGGTCACCACGCACGCGGTCGGCGAGGCCGACGAATTTCGGTTCCTCGAGATGGAGTTCGTCGCCGGAGGCAGCCTGCAGCAGCTCCTGGCCAGCAACCTGACACTGTCGATCTCAGATGCCACCCGGCTGGCCCTGGGCATCGCCGCGGGCCTCGCCGCTGCACACCGCCACGGCATCGTACACCGAGATCTGAAGCCCGATAACGTGATGCTGACCGAGAGCGGTCAGCCGAAGATTGGCGACTTCGGCCTGGCCAAGCTGATTCACGATCAGGCCGATACCCGCCTCTGCGGCACCCCACACTACATGGCTCCCGAACTGTTTCTCGGTCATGGGGCCCACACCGGCTCGGACGTTTATGCCCTGGGGGTCTGCTACTTCCGGCTGATCAACAGGTGCTTCCCCTTCACCGGTTCTACTCTCGGAGATCTCCAGCACCAGGTGACAACCTCGCAACTGCCCGCGGTCGAACACCCCAGCGACCGGGTCCCGCTGGAGGTCGCCTCGGCGGTCAAGGCCCTGCTGAACAAGTCGCCGGATGCTCGTCCCACCGACGCCGGCGCCGCCGTCTCACTGCTCGAAACCGTGCTCGGATCGATTCGCGATGTGGGCAAACTGCTCGAGCTGGCACTCGAGGATGACGCTGCGGTCGAGTCGCTGGGTGACCCGCAGGACTCGAGATGGACTCTGCGGGTGGACCAGCCCGACGGGCGACGTCAGAGAGTCTTTGTCGAGCTGTCCGATACCGAATCGCTGGTTTCGATCTACAGCACCTGTTGCCCGGCCGAGTCGCACTTCGATCGGCGAGCACTCGAACGCAATGGCCACATCGCACACGGCAGCATCGCCGTCCGCAGGATCGACGATACTCCGCACTTTGTCGCCATCAATACTTACCCGCGAGCGACCGTTGATGTCGAAGAATTGAGACGGAGCGTGCACGAGGTGGCTCGGCAGGCTGACCGGGTCGAACGCGAGTTGACCGAATCGGACATCCACTGATCGCCCGCACCCCCGCCTGCCTCCAACCCGCAGAACCGATTCGATCCCTACACTCCCATGGCCCCAGGACACCGGAAGACACCGCCATCTTGACCACGGGAAAAAAACGAGACTATAGTTGCCTAGGCCGTGTGCCTTGTCCGTTCAGCCGCTCCAGCAGGGAAATCGACCGATGACCGGTCCCTCCCCACTCACTCCGATCCGCATGCTCCTCGCCGCACTGGCCACCGCCGGACTCTCGGCGACCGCCACCGCACAGCAACCCGCGGCCCAACCCCCCGCGGCCAAGGCGGCTCCGTCGAGCGTTAAGCCGCTGCGAGGGTTCAAGATCCGAGTCGCCTCGCTTGCCTCAGGCGAGGAACGCAATCAGCAAACCGACCTCTGGGTGCTCGAAGTCCGCTTCAAGCCCCTGAGACTGATTCGGCTCAACCTGACCGATCCCAAGACCGGCAAGAAGTCCAGGCAGCTGGTGTGGTACCTGCTGTACCGGGCGGTGAATCGGCCGCTGCCGTCCAAGGGGGACCCCAACGGAGTCGATCCGCAGAACCAGTTCGACGCGGTGCGCGGCAAGCCACTGTTTGCTCCCGAGTTCACTCTCGTGACCAACGACAACGACGGACAGCAGATCTATCCCGACAACATTCTTCCCGAAGCCCAGGCGGCGATTGCCATCCGCGAACGATTGCCCCAGCTGAAGAATTCGGTCCAGGTCGTCGGTCCGATTCCCGACGTGACTCCCTACGCCGCCAAGCAGGACATCAGCCCTGTTTATGGAGTGGTGACCTGGGTGGGCGTCGACCCTCGAACCGACTTCGCAACCATCTACATGTCGGGGTTCTCAAATGGCTACCGCTACGTCCGCGGGCCGGTCCCCTTCACCACCCTGACGCAGGCGTTGACCGAGGGTCGGGTGAGACGAGCGACGGCCGTCTGGAATGGCCTCATCACGCAAAACTGGACCAACCTCCACGACCTGCTCGAGACCTCAAAGAGCAACCCGTTGAAGAAGCAGGCGATCGAAGCGGGGAACTGGTTCTACGTGGTCAAGCCCGATGCCACCGGACCTCCCGCCAGCTCCATCCTCTGGCGCAAAACACTCGTACAACGCTACTGGCGACCCGGTGACGCGGTCGAACAGGACGAGGCCGAGTTCTTCATGAAGGGACCCAACGACGAGGTGTTCGATCCTCGCTGGGTCTACCGTCCCGAGGCCCCTGCCATCACGGCGAAGCCGGCCCCCGCCCCCGCCCCGGTTCCGGTTCCGGTTCCGGTTCCGGTTCCCAAGACCACCAGCGCGGACTCGCCAAGACCTGCCCGCAACTGATAGGATAGTCGCTTCGTCGGGCTGGTCGTGATGACCAGCCCGTTTCAGGCTCGAAAGCGACGGTCACAGCGATGGCACACAAAAAGGGACAGGGATCGGTTCGAAACGGACGCGATTCCAACGCCCAGCGACGTGGGATCAAAAAGTACGGCGGTGAAGCGGTCAACGCCGGGAACATCCTGATCCGCCAGTGTGGAACCAAGTGGCACCCCGGCCAGAACGTCGGCATGGGCAACGACTACACGCTGTTCTCGCTGGTCGAAGGCACGGTCTTTTTCGACCGTGGTGGCCGACGGATCAACGTCGCAGCACCCGAATAAGCACTCGGGAGGACGGCCCCGGACCGGCCAACTGGCCTTGGGTGAGGCCCTGGGTGGGGCCCGATGAAACGACTCGCCATCCTCACCGCCGGCGGCGACACGCCCGCGCTGAACGCCACGTTGCACGGCGCGGTGACTCGTGCCAACCAGCTGGAGATCGAGGTCTACGGGCTGCTCGACGGCTTCGCCGGGCTGCTGGACCCCCGGCTGCCGCACATCCCGCTGAACCCCCTGTTGGCGACGATCCCCGAGTTGGACCCCTGCCGAGGTGGCACGATCCTCGGCTCGTCACGTACCTACCTCGACGGGTCCGACCCAAAACGGGTCGACGACGCCGCCGGACGACTCGGACAACTGGGCATCGACGGCCTGGTCGCCATCGGCGGCGACGGTACGCTCAATGGCCTCCAGCCACTCTCCGAACGACTGCCCTGCGTACTCGCACCCAAGACAATCGACAACGACCTGGGACTCAACTCACCCGACGAACCAGATTCCTGGACCCGGCCACTGACTGATGGTCCGCCGGAGATCGAGCAGACCGCCGGGCCGCTGGACCTCTCGCGGATGGTCAACTACGCCACACCCGGCTACGCCACCGCGGTGTTCGTGGTCGTCCAGGCCATCCGCCGGATTCGTACGACTGCCGAGAGTCACCGGAGGGTGGCGATCATCGAGGTCATGGGCCGCCAGTCCGGGTACATCGCCCTGGGAGGCAGCTACGGGCAGCCCGATATGGTCGCGATCCCCGAAGTGCCGCTGCAGATGGATCGGTTCGCAGAACGCCTTGGCCAGATCTACCAGCAGCAGCGACACGCCGTGGTGGTGATCGGTGAAGGAGTCGCCGATGAAACGGGGCAACAACTGGGAGCCACCTCACCCAGTGTCGATCCGGCCGGAAACGTGATCTTTCGAGGTGCCGCCGAAGCGCTCAAGCAACGACTCGCCGAGATACTGCCGGCGTCGTTGCTCGAGGGCCACTCGTCACCCGAAGCGGCCATCTTCACCAGGAAGATCGGCCACACGCAGCGAGGCGGTCGGCCGGTGCTGTTTGACCGCTTTCACGCCGCACGGCTCGGAGGTCAGGCCGTCGACCTGCTCGACCAGGACCAGCCCGACCATCTCGCCACACTGCAATGGGCACCCGAAAACGGATTCTCCGTCGGTGGACTCCCGGCCAGCCAACTCAGAGACCGCTGGGGAGTCGTACGGCCGCGACGGGTCGATCGGTCGTTTTTTGACGAAGCCCAGTGGAAGATCTCGCCCACCGGCTGCGACTACCTGAGAGCCATTTTCACCGACGCCGTCGGAGCTGATGATCTCGAACACCTCCGAGGTGACCTCTTCGATACCGGACACCTGGTGACCGGTTACCCGAGCGTCAACGTGCGGTTGGCCCAGAGGGTGCGGCGGCTGGAGGATTCCTGAGTGCCCGCGAGTTGCGGTTTCTGGGTCGAGCAATTTCGAGCCGCAGGACCTGCTTCAGCATCGTCGGTCGCACTCCCGCCGGTTCACCCGAATACAACTCGATGTCGTCGACCCGGAACCGCCTCGACTCGCGGACCAGCACCACGCGGGCCCCGAACCGCAAGTCGCCCAGGATGACCTCCTCACGATCGCCGTCAATCGCACCCATCCGTGACACCGCCGGTCCCAGGAACTTCGCGGCACGACCCGCCTGGACCGGCAACTTGCCAACCACCTGGCTCCAGACCAACCGGTTGAAGTCCGACGACGAATGTCGAGCCGCCGACGGGGCCTTGCCCGAAACAATCGCCTCGCGGAAGGCCAAAACCGGGACGAGCCGCTCGAACTGCTGCTTGAGTGATCCGGGGAGAGTGGTGGTGGGGACCAGGATGTCGTCGACCAGCAACATCCCGTTCTGCTCGCGAAGCACACACGTCATTGCTCTTTCTCCCTGGGTGACGGTGATCTCGGTGATCGCACCCTGGAAGACGGTTCCGGAGACCTGGGCCGTTTCGTGCGAGAAGGCCAGCCCCAGGATTTCGGGTACCAGGCCCGGTGCCAGTTGTTTCCAGACCCGGTTGTTGAAGTCGGCCGAGCAGTTGTGACGCAGGGCCGCGAGGTCGTGTTGGCGGACGGCCGCCAGGAACAGCCTCATCCGAGCGTGCGCGGTGAAGACCGCCGAGAGCCGGCGTTCCTGAGAGGAGCCGAAATCGACCAGGGTGACCTCGGCCACGCGAAACCCTCGCAGCGTCGTGTCGCCTGGGTCGGTGGTCGGTTCACGCTCCAACGACAGCCGCACCAGGCCGTCGGGCCGCTTGATCACGATGTCACTGAAGGTCTTCTGCAAGCGGACTTCCACCGTCGCGTCGATCGCCGACGAGGGAGGCAGTTTCACTTGTTTGAGATCGGCACGAGCCAGACAGTTTGAGTAGAACACGTTCGAGGCGTGTGCCTTGAGTTGGTCTCGATCGGCTTGTTTGTAGGCGTCGAGGAACCCGGCGGCACGAGCGATGACCGAGGCCAGCAGGCGGACCGACTCGGGCTGACGCTGAGCGGATTCTGAGGAAAAGACGATGTCGTCGACCCGCCAACCGGTCGACTCGGATTTCAACGCCAGGACCGTCTCGCCCTCGGGACCGTTGTACCTCACCTGGGCCGTGTCCCCATCGAGACTCGCTCGAGGACGACTCCTGAACGTGCGTCCGTCGCGGACCGCCACGCGAGTGGCCAGCTGGGCCAGGTAGGGCGGCGGCATCTGGGCGAGTTTCTTCGAGAGTCCATCGGTGGTCGAGCCGAGCATTCGCTTGCGGTCGCCGCTGTGCCAAGCCTGCTGGAATTCGTGAACACTCAATAGCAGGTCCATCAACTCGGTCGCCGAACGCGTGACCGTGGCTCCGCGTCGAGTCTGCTTCAACAGTAGATCGTCGACAAGCCATCCGCTCGACGAACCCTCTCGAGACAACTCGAGAGTCAGAGGCGTCTTGACACCTCCGTCGGTTTCAAACTCGACCTGCACCCGCCGTCGGTCCGCCGATGTCTCCTCGACCTCGGTCACCGTCATCTCGCCCGCGGGGAATTGCAGCAACTCCATCGCCTCGACCGCCGACGTGTCCCGCAATGCCCGCCGCTGGAACTCGGGTGTCGTGGCCTCGCGGAGTGCCGCGATGTCTCGATCCTCGAAAGCGCCGGTGAAGCGAGTCACCGAACGAGTTTCGAGCAGGTGCGAACAGCCCAGCGGGGCGGCCAGAACCCAAACCACGCCAACCGCCAACCACGCCGTGTCTCGTCGACTCATCCCCGTCGTCCTTGACGTCTCAGGCCTGCCGTCCTTGGAACGTCTCGACAAAAAAGACCTCAATTGCCAAGTGAAGGCAAACGAGCACGCAGTCGAGACGCCAGCGCGTGGGCCTTATCCCGCATTCACCGCGACGGGTCAAGAGCGGTCAGGGGCGCGAACTGCGACCACCAAGTTGGCGGAATGCGGCCGAGGAGAGTCCCTTGAGACTGGTGTCCGCCGGCCGACGAGGAGGCGACGAACGCCTTGAAGTCGCCGGACGGGATGCTGCCTGACGACGAGCGGCACGGAAGCGATCCCCCAGAGTCTCGTGAGCCGCGACAACCGGGTACGACCGGTCCGGAAATCTCCACGCCGATGAACCGTTCCACCACGGATTACGCCACGACCGATACGGGATCCGGCCAACCGCCACCGGAACGCTCCAGTAACCGCCGTAGCCGCCGTAACCACCAAAGGGCGAGATCATGTACGCGCCCGAGTAACCGACCGGAACAACACCGACCACGAATGGCACCCGCACCGTGTCGGTGATCGACATCGGATAACCCGACAGACCGCTGACCACAGCCGAAGAACTGACCAGGCTTCTATGAGACACCTGGTAGGCTGAAAAGCCAAAATGACTGCTCATTCCGCCGCGACGGACCGACCAGCCAGCCCGCAGGCCGCCGTTGGACCAGCCCCTGAGACCTCCAAAGGGAGCCAGTCCCGGCGAGGAACCAAAGCTGCCGCCATACCGCACGCGGCTCGATCCCCCCATGCCGAAGCCAAAGCTGACGCCAAATCGTTCATAGAAACGGCTGCTGACCCCATGCTGTGAGACACCGCTGGTGACCATCTGGGCTTCCACCCGCGCCGAGACCGCCGGCCACGCTATTGCCAGCAACATCAGGGTCACGATCCGAGTCCGCACCAGGCTCAACATCTCGTCTCTCATGGTTCCCCACTCAACCGTAATCTAACCCCCACAGCCGGTCTCCGGAAGCTGAGACCCTGCAGAGACTGAAGAGTCGCGGGCTGTCGTTTCCGCGTCATCTCCAGGTCACTTCGCAATCTGAAAGCTGTAGACACTGGCCCTGTTGACCTCGAATTGCAGCTGTATGACCTGGCCGACCAGAGACTTGAGCCGGGCCTTGCCGGCCCAATCGACTTTGGCCGCCGCCTGGTCGCCGGTGATCGTCCGCGAGTTGTCCAGCGAGAACTTCTCGAGCGTCTTGCCGTTGCTGTCGAGCACGGCGACGCGGACCGATCCCCGCTTGCGGACCTTCGTGTTGACCAGCAAGCGGCGGCCGTCGAGTCTGAAGGGTCGGGTCACCAGTGTGCCACGGCTGGTGGCATCGAGCCCCACCAGGCGGTCCTCGCCGATCGTGGCCAACCCCACGGCCTGGTCTCGCTGCACCACGAAGCCCGGACCCCCGTGACGCTCGTTGGCACCCCCGTAGTAGATCCAGTGCCTGCCGGCATGAGTGACGATGGTCGATGCGGGGATGATCAGGTCCTTGTCGAAGGCACCGTCGGGTCCGCGAGGGACCAGCGGCTGATTCGAGTAGACCCACGAGAGGTCCCAGGAGTCGGCGTCGCGGCTGGTGGCGATGTAGTAGTTCATCACGTCCCGCTCGTGACGCTTGTGCTTGTCGAGGCCACCCTCGCTGAAATCACCCGGCCACTCGTAGACACTCAGGATCGCAAAGTGCACTCCGTGCCGCATCCAGTCCGTCACCGCGTAGATCTGCCTCCGCTTCTGCTCGGCCTTACCCTCGCGATCGAACACCCAGTTGCGGATCGTCTTCCATCGAGTCGGATGCCGCTTGGGGTCGGGGTTGGTCATCATCCGAGTTCCCCTCCACTCGCCCGCACCTCCGGCACCGGCGTAGTCGGTCCGAGTGAACAGCCGGTAGGTCCTGGCGTCGCCGTCCCACAGCAGGAAGTTGTACGTGTCAGCCGCTCGGGTGGTGACCGGCTTGCCGCCGTTGTAGGTGGTGAAGCGGATGCCGTCGGCCGAATGTGCCAGGCCGGCGGCCATGCCCGGAGCGTCGTAGGACGCCTTGTAGCGATGAGCCGGGTCCGTCTCGTGCGGATCGATCATCACCGTCAGGGTGTAGTCCCCGGCGAAATTGATCCCGCTCACATCACCTCGCTTGGTGAACCGGATCCCGTCGCGCGATTCCGAGTAGCCATACCCGGCCTTGCCACGCTTGCGCCACCACAGCTTGAACCGGCCCTGGTCGTAAAGCACCGTGCCGTAGAAAATGCCCTCGCGGAAGATCGGCTTGCCGCCGTTGGCCTTGGTCACCCGGCCCAGGCGTCGGGTCAGACCCTTGCGTGAAGCGATCACGTGGTCGTCGACGAGCAATTGGACCCGTTGCCCGATCGCAACAGTTCCCTCGGCCGCAGACAACTCACCGGCAAAACCCAACAGACACCAGCACCCGGCCACCGCAGCCACCACCCGGCCCGCCGCAGTTGCCGTCCGCTTCCCGACGTTCTCGATCACCGGATCACTCATTCGGACCAGCCTTCTTGCGGCGGGGCTTTTCCAGCACGACCCCGCTCTTTTGAATCCTGGCAAACGTCTCGCGGTACGCCTTCGACCCGTCATCGTCCCACCACTCGGTCGACAGCGGCGCGTCGTAGCTCAGTGGCAGCAGCTTGCGTCGATCGGGCCGTACCATGAATATCGATTCGGCGGGATCGGCGATATTGAACATCCGCGTGCCGTTCTTGTAGGTCGTCTTGATGATCCACTTGGCCTGGGTGGGCAGTTTCTGTTTCTTGAGCCGTTCGAGTTGTTCCTGGTCGATCGAGACTCCCAGCCCGGGCTGGTTCGGGACCGGGATCATCCCGTTGGTGGGATCGATCTTCTTCGTGACGACGTCGTCGCGCCAAGTCTCGGCATCGCAGTGAGTGTGCCAGGTGGCGGTCTTGAAGGCGGCGTGCATCTGGGCGGTCATGGTCCGAGTGATCTCGCCTCCGACGTTCTGCAGCATGAAGGGCAGATCGAGTTCTCCGAACAGCCCGGCCTTGCGGATGGCGGTGCCGATCGGAGCGTGACCCATCATGTACCCATCGGCGGCCCGACGCACGACCTCGAACGTCGCTCCCAACGGGGAATGGTGATACAGGATCGGGACGCGGACCCGGTTGCGGAGTTCCTTGTAGGCGTCGATGTCCTTTTCGAGCTTGGGATCCTCGAAGGCACCGCAGATCGGAAAGCGTGCCATGCGGATCAGGAGGTCGGGAGTGTGATCGTCGGTGCCGCCCATCGTGACGTCGAACTGGACCTTGAATCCCGGCGGAGCCACTTTCTGCATGGCCTCGAGCTGATCGAAGACGTTTTCGAACGGCGAGAGGTGAAATTTCAACCAGGTGTAGCCTCGACGCGAGTACTGCTTGACGGCCTCGGCCATGTGGCTGGGGTCGGCCGAGACGGTCCACGAGCCGACCTTGACCCAGCGTCGCTGCCGCTGGCCGATCAAGCGGTGCACTGGCACACCGGCGGCCTGGCCCATCAGGTCATACATCGCGGTCCCCAGCCCCAGCGAGGTCATGTCACCGATGTGGTCGAAGGGATTGGTCCCGATGTAGTGCTTGCGGACCGATTCCGATGCCGGGCTCCCGCTCTCGCCAAGCCCCACCAGCCCGGTGTTGGTCTTCACCTCGTAGACAGTCCGTTTCGAGGGTCCATAGAAGTGCTGCAACTCGTGGTGGATCCACTCGTGGTACCTCGGGTGAATCTCGTGAGCCACGATCGACTCGACCCGGATCGGACCACCCGCCTCGGCCTCGGCACGCCGCCGGGCTGCCAGGGCGTGCTGGTAGGCCGGCAGCACCGCCACCGCCGCAGCCGCAGATCCGCCCACGGTGGCCAGGAACCGTCGACGATTGACCGTTCCGGGAGCACGGCAGTCGAGTTGATCAAGAAAACGAGCCAGCAGCGAGCGATGCATGGTGAGAGTCCGTAGGCGAGTGACAGGGTCGGGGTCAGCATACCCAAGCCAACCGGGGCGTGCATCCGCGATGCGGCCCGGGCGGCCGCGTTCCTCGGGGCTGCTTGCGAGGCTTTTCCACGGTCGGTAAAATGGCCGGTTACACCCGCGAGCCACACCGGTCCGGCGGCGGCCGCCCGCGTCTTCGCAACTTCACCCGGCGGCTCGACTCCCGTTTGACACTCCTGAAAGAGCCTCGGAACGCCCCGTCGCGAGGCGAATCACTCAACCACAAGAAGGGGTCCTGCTGTGTCCCTTGAACAAGACCGGCCGTCGATCGAAGATCTCGAGTCCCAGGCCCTGGTGCTACGGCGCCACATCATCGAAATGACCACCGCGGCCCAAAGCGGTCATCCCACCAGCAGTCTCTCGGCCACCGAAGTGGTCACCGCGATCTACTTCGGCGGGTTCCTGAACTACCGGGCCGACGAGCCCGACTGGGCCGAGCGGGACCGGTTCATCATGAGCAAGGGTCACGCGGTGCCGGTACTGTACGCGGCGATGGCCGAGGCGGGGTACTTCCCGACCGAAGACCTCGCCACGCTCAGAAAACTCGGCAGCCCGCTCGAAGGACACCCCAACGTCCGCCGCCTGGCCGGCATCGAAGCCTCGACCGGATCACTCGGACAGGGACTCTCGATCGGACTCGGCCAAGCACTCGGCTGCCGCATCAACGGCCACGACTCGCGAATCTTCGTCGTGCTCGGAGACGGCGAGATGGGCGAGGGCCAGGTCTGGGAAGCGATCGCCACCGCTCACAAGTATGCCGTCGGCAACCTGACGGCCATCATCGACCAGAACGGGTACCAGCAAACCGGAGCCACCTCCAACGTCCTCGACCTCACACCCTTTGCTCCCAAGATCGAATCGTTCGGCTGGCACGTCCAGACGATCAATGGCAACGACATGGGCGAGGTCGTTGGTGCACTCGATACCGCCGTCGCCATCACCGATCGGCCGACGGCGATCGTCGCAGAAACGCAAAAAGGCTTTGGCATCCTCGAAGTACTCGAAGCGGCCGGAGACATGAACTTCCACGGTCAGGCACTCTCCGAAGAAGTCGCCAAGCAGGCCCTGGCACACCTCGGATAACTCACCCCCCACGGCCGG
>CAUZJR010000061.1:0-17164 GCA_963580005.1 Planctomycetota bacterium | reverse complement strand
CCGGGTTGGATTCTTACCGATCCGGCCGCGACTTGAAAACCACTCGAACCAGTTCCGGCCGACAGAGGTATCTCAGGGGGTGCCGTCCCGAGAGGCCTCGGCTGACGATCATCAGGGTCGAGCCGACCTGGAAATCTCCGGCGACGTAGCGGAGCCCGTATCGGCTGGGCGAGTAGATCGGCCCGATCAGCGGCAGGCAGACCTGGCCGCCGTGGTTGTGCCCGGCCAGCACCAGGTCGACGTCCTGCCGGGCTGCCCAGCCGATGTTGTCCGGCGTGTGGCTCAGAAGCAGCCGCAACGTCCCGTCGTGCTTGGGACCCCACTGGGGGAAGTCGCCCATCCACGGCAGCTCGGTGCCGCCGATCTCGAGTCGCTGGCCGTTGTGTTCCCAGGCCAGGGATTCTCCGGCGACATCCGACCAACCGGCGTCGTCGATGGCGGCCTGGCGGATCTTCTCCGGCTGCAGGTGCCAGTCGTGGTTGCCCAGGATGAAGCAGCGACCCAGCTTCGCTTCGATCCGCCCCAGCGTATCGGGGAGCCAGTCGAGCAGATCCATGTCGTCGACCAGGTCACCGGTGCAAACGGCCAGGTCGGGCTGGTACCGGTTGGTCAGGTCCACGACCGCTTCGAACCAGCTGCGATCGATGGTGCCGGTCAGGTGCAGGTCGGTCCACTGCACGATCGAGAACCCGTCCCATTCAGGTGGCAGGCCACTGAGGTGTATGGTGCGGGTTGTGATGTCGAGTTCGAAGGCCTGGTTGAATCCCAGCCGCGCCATCCTCTGGTGGCGACCGCTGCCAATCGGCCGGCCTCCGAGTTGGTCGGCCAGGTCCAGGACCTGTGACTCGCGACCGACGATCGCACGCGGCTGTGGCCGCAGTCGACGCCAGACGCTGTTTGCCACCAGCGAGACGAACCCGAGTGCGCACAGCGAGGCGTAGACTTTCCAGGGGAGGTCCATTTCAGTCCAGCGGCCGCCTCGCAACACACCCGGTCGCCAGCATCCGATCCAGCCCAGCAGCAGCGGTGGACCCAGCAGCAGCGCCCCGTCGTGCCAGCGTCTCCATCGGTCCAGCCGACGTCGCGGCCAGGGGTTGGCGTAGACCCGGTTCAGCCACGCGGTCCACAACTCGCAGTGACCCGCATACCAGGCCAGCAGCAAACAGGCGTTGGTCAATGTGGGGTTCATGAGCAGGTTCCGACCATCCGTGAAGGGTGGTACTACAAAGTCGCGTCAAGTTACAACAGGGCCATGGGGTATCGGAACCTGCGTGAATGCCTGGAGGACCTGGAGCGGACGGGGCAACTGGTCCGGATCGAGCAGGAGGTCGACGGTGACCTCGAGGTGGCCGAGATCCAGCGGCGGGTCTACTCCGTCGGCGGGCCGGCCGTGTACTACTCGCGAGTCAAGGGCTGCCGATTCCCCCTGGTGTCCAACCTGTATGGCACGATCTCACGGACCCGATTCCTGTTTCGTGACACGCTCGAGCGGGTCAAGCGGCTGGTCGAGTTGAAGGGTGATCCGGGGGCCGCCTTGCGGAGCCCGTTGAGGAGCCTGGGCCTGTTGGGAGCGGCCTGGTCGATGCGACCCAAGCTGGTGCGTCGCGGTCCGGTGACCGAGTGCACGGCTCGGGTCTCGGACCTGCCCTCGGTCCGCAACTGGCCCGACGATGCTGGCGCGTTCATCACTCTGCCGCAGGTCTACACCGAGGATCCCCGGCGGCCGGGTTGGCGGCATTCCAATCTCGGCATGTACCGCGTGCAGCTCTCAGGAGGCGAGTACCAGCCCGAGGCGGAGGTGGGCCTGCATTATCAGATCCACCGATCAATCGGTTTCCACCATGCGGCGGCGATCGAGCGTGGCGAGCCGTTGCGGGTGGCGGTGGCAGTGGGTGGCCCCCCGGTCATGGCTCTCTCGGCAGTGATGCCGTTGCCCGAGGGGTTGCCCGAACTGGCGTTTGCCGGAGCGTTGGGGGGCCGACGCGTGCGACTGGTGCGTGGGAGTACTCATTTGCCGGTTCCGGCCGAAGCGGATTTCTGCCTGGTGGGGACGATCGATCCCGAGCGGTTGTTGCCCGAGGGGCCATTCGGCGATCACCTCGGCTACTACAGCCTGGCTCACGACTTTCCGGTGATGCGAGTCGAGCAGGTGTATCACCGTCGCGACGCGGTGTGGCCGTTCACCGTGGTCGGGAGACCACCCCAGGAGGACACCTCATTTGGTGAAATCATCCACGAGTTGACCGGCCCGGCGATTCCCACGGTGGTGCCCGGTGTCCATTCGGTGCACGCGGTTGATGCGGCCGGAGTCCATCCCCTGCTGCTGGCCATCGGCAGCGAGAGGTACGTGCCGTATGCCCGGGAGCGTCAACCGATGGAATTGCTGACGTGTGCCAATGCGATCCTGGGACAGGGACAGTTGTCGCTGGCGAAGTACCTGGTGATCGCGGCGCGCGAGGACAACCCGAAGTTGGACATTCACGACATCGTGGCCATGTTGCGACACGTGCTGGAGCGGATCGACCCGACACGTGACCTGCATTTTCAGACGGCGACCACCATCGATACGCTCGACTACACCGGCGGTGGCCTGAACCGCGGCTCGAAACTGGTGCTGGCTGCTGCGGGACCTGTACGACGCGAGTTGCCGATCGAGGTGCCAGAGGGTTTGAGCTTGCCGGAGGGTTTCAGCGATCCGCGAGTGGCCCTGCCCGGCGTGCTGGTTGTCGAAGGGCCCACGGCGGGGCCAGGATCCACGCGGGGCGACATCGACCGACTGGTCGAGGGATGTCGGGGCGATCACCCGATCAACCGATTCCCATTGGTCGTGGTGGTCGATGAGAGTCCCTTTGCCACCAGGACTCTCGAGAACTTCCTGTGGGTGACCTTCACGCGATCCAACCCGGCCGCCGATGTGCACGGGGTGGATGCGTTCGTCGACGAGAAGCACTGGGGCTGCCGTGGTGCGATCGTGATCGATGCCCGCACCAAGCCGGGCCACGCTCCCCCGTTAATTGAAGATCCCGAGGTGACCCGGCGGGTGGATCAGCTGGCTGTCGCCGGCGGTCCGCTGCACGGGATCATCTAGCTAGAGACAGGATGCCGACGCGTGGAACCTCTGCAGCTGATCGCCACGACTGCCTTCGGGCTCGAGGCCGTTGTTTCCCGGGAACTCGAGGCACTGGGGTACAGCGAGCGGAGTGTCAGTGACGGGCGAGTTGAGTTCACCGGCGATGCGTCCGCGGTGGCCCGAGCGAATCTCTGGTTGCGATCTGCCGATCGCGTGCTGGTGAAGCTGGCCGAGTTTGAAGCGACGGATTTCGGGGAGCTGTTCGACCAGGTGGTCGAGTTGCCCTGGTGCGAGTGGTTGACCGAGGATTCGAGTTTCCCGGTGAGGGCCCGCTGCGTCCGCTCGCAGATTCACAGCGAGCCCGATACCCAGGCGATCACCAAGAAGGCCGTCGTCGAGGCCCTGAAACGGCGATGGCCTCGCGACTGGTTCGATGAGACCGGGACCGAGGTCCCGATCGTGGTGACGATCCGTCGAGACCAGGTGAGAGTCGCGTTGGATACTACCGGCCGCGGACTGCATCGGCGTGGGTACCGGATCCTGACCGGTGGTGCTCCGCTGCGTGAGACCCTGGCTGCGGCGCTGTTGCAGTTGAGTTACTGGGAACCGGGCCGCGTACTGGCAGATCCCTGTTGCGGGACCGGGACGATACTGATCGAGGCGGCCCTTTTGGCGGCCAACAGGGCACCGGGCCTGGCGCGTGGGTTCCTGGCCGAAGAGTGGCCTGATTCGAGTCGAGTCTTCAAGGAGGCACGCCAGGAGGCTTTGGACCTGGTGGTCGAGTCGCCCGATGTGCCCTTGCTGGGCGGAGATATCAATCCGAAGGCCTTGGAGCTGGCTCGACGCAACGCCGGCCAGGCCCGGGTGGAGACGGCGATCGAGTTCAAGCAACTGCCGGTGGCCGAATTCAGGCCGCATCACAAGTACGGCTGCGTGGTGACCAACCCGCCGTACGGTGAGAGGATGGGTGAGCAGAAGGAGGCCATGGAGGTGTACGGCGACCTGGGGCGGTTAGGTCGGAGGCTGGAGACCTGGAGCATGTACGCGTTGTCGGCTCACAGGGGATTCGAGAATATTTTCGGGGATGCGTCTGGCCGCGGAGGTCAGGTACGGCGGAGGAAGCTGTACAACGGGCCGATCGAGTGTGCGTATTACCAGTACGCAGGACCGCGGCCGCCTTGGAACTAGCCCAGGGCTCAGGGACTGGCTCCGGAGCCAGTCCCTGGTTGGAATATCGCACGCTGTTTCGAGTCCCTAGACTGCCTGCGATGACCGAGACGCACGAGCATGATTACCGGAGGCGGGTCGAAGAGACCCTCGGCACATTCCTGCCGGGGACCTCGATCGAAGTCCACTGCGACCCCCGCACCCGGCAACCTCTGGCCTATGCCCTGTTCGACTTTGATGGCACGCTGAGCCTGGTCCGCGAGGGTTGGGTGGACGTGATGGTGCCGATGATGGTCGAGATCCTGCGGGCGACCGGGACCGACGAGTCACCCTCGGACCTCGCCGCCCACTGCCGGGAATTCGTCGACGAGTTGACCGGCAAGCAGACGATCTACCAGATGATGCGGCTGGCCGCGGAGGTCGAGGCACGAGGAGTCCGGCCGGCCGATCCGCTGGAGTATAAGCACCAGTATCACGAACGGTTGATGTTGAAAATCGAAGGTCGTCGGGAGACGTTGCGAAACGGCGGCGTCGAGGCCGAGTCGATGCTGGTGCCCGGGTCACTGGACCTGCTGCAGGGCTTGGCCGAACGGGGTGTGACCCTGTACCTGGCCAGCGGGACCGACGTGGCGTATGTCCGCGAGGAGGCCGAGCTCCTGGGTATCGGGGGCTTCTTCGGCTCTCACATCTACGGGGCCGTCGACGATTTCCGCTCGTTTTCCAAGCAGATGGTCATCGAGCGGTTGCTCGAGGAGAACCAGGTGGATGCCTCGCGTCTGGTCGGCTTCGGCGACGGCTACGTTGAGATTGACAACGTGAAGAGCAGCGGCGGGTTGGCCGTTGGTGTGGCGAGCAACGAGTCGGACCGTGACGGGAGCGTGGATGCCTGGAAGCGAGGCCGACTGGTCGGCGTGGGAGCCGACGTGATCGTGCCGGACTTTGGTGAATCGGCGGACCTGTTGAGCTGGCTGTGGCGTGATTGACGGCAATCGGGGAGACGGGTGTGATGTCGCGCGAGTTGTTTGATCGGGACCGGTTGTTGATTCGACCGTTGGGCGAGCGGGTGCATGATCTGCGGCAGGCGGACATCCTGAAGCATCCCGGTGGCGAGCGGATCGGGTTTGATCACCCGGCACTGGGTGTGTTGGCCGAGCGAACGGTGGCGGCGGCCCGGGCCGGCCGGTCGGTGTTGTGGTCCTGCGGCGGCCATGTACTGCGGCAGGGCAATGCGCCGCTGCTGATCGACCTGATGGAGCGGGGCCTGCTGGGCCACCTGGCTCTGAACGGGGCCGGGGCGATCCACGACTTCGAGCTGGCGATGATCGGGCAGACGTGTGAGAGCGTGGCACGGTACGTCAGCGAGGGTCAATTCGGACTCTGGAGCGAGACCGCTCGACTCAACGACGCCGTCGCCGACGGGCACCGTGACGGGCTGGGGATGGGCGAGGCGATTGGGCGGATGATCGTTGAGGAGGACTTCCCACATGCGGAGACCAGCGTGCTCGCGGCAGGCTACCGGCTGGGAGTGCCGGTGACGATTCATGTTTCGATCGGCCAGGACATCGTGCACGAGCACCCGAACTTCGACCCGGCCGCCGCCGGAGCCACCTCCTACACCGACTTCCTCGCCTATGTCGACACGATCACCCGGCTCGAAGGGGGCGTGTTCCTGAACATCGGCACGGCGGTGATGGGTCCGGAGGTGTACCTGAAGGCACTGGCGATGGCCCGCAACGTGGCTCATCAGCACGACGAGACGATCAGCCGGTTCACGACCGGGGTCTTTGACCTGGTCGATCTCGGCGATGACCTGGACTCCGAAGCAGCCAAGGACGACCCCCGCTACTACTTCCGGCCGTTCAAGACGATCCTGGTCAGGACGGTCGCCGACGGGGGCGAGAGTTTCTATGTCCGGGGCGAGCACCAGGCGACGGTGCCGGCACTGTATGACCTGATCGATGGGGCCGATCGCGACTCGGAGGAGTCGTGATGATGACTCCGGAGCGTCTGGACGAGCTGATCGCACGCTTCGGTGAGTGCCGGATCGCGGTCGTCGGCGACTTCTTTCTCGACAAGTACCTCGACACCCTGCCGTCGCTGGTCGAGCACAGTGTCGAGAGCGGCCAGGCGGCTCACCAGGTGACCGGCATCCGCACCAGTGCGGGAGTGGCCGGCACGGTGGTCAACAACCTGGCGGCTTTGGGTGCCGGAGGGCTGCTGGCGATTGGGGCGGTGGGTGCCGACGGCGAGGCCTGGGATCTGCGGCGGTGTCTTGAGTCGATTGGGTGCCGGGCCGATCACCTGCACGCCTTTGACAACCTGATGACACCGACCTATCTGAAGCCTCGCGACCACACCGACCCCAGCCTGGCCGGTGAGCACGAGCGGTACGACACGAAGAACCGCACAGCGATGCCCGAGGAGGTCAGCGGTGCGGTGATCGCATCGCTGGAGTCGGTATTGGCCGAGGGGGGCGTGGAGGCGGTGATCGTGGCCGATCAGGTCGAGCAGGAGGACCGGGGGGTGGTGACCGGGGCGGTCCGCGAGGCGTTGTCGCGGCTGGCCGGCGAGTTCCCGGGCGTGATCTTCTGGGTCGACAGCCGGATTCGGATCGATCGGTTTCGCGGTCTGGTGATCAAGCCGAACCAGTTCGAGGCAGTGGGCCGCGAGTTTCCTCGGCCGGGCGAACGGGTGGAGATGGACGAGGTGGCGGCGGCGTTGGGTCTGTTGTGCGAGAAGACCGGTGCCGAAGTCGTGGTGACACTGGGCGAGCGGGGGATGCTGGTGAGTGATCCCGAGCCGCAGCATGTGCCGGGCGTGGAGTTGTCTGGTGAGCTGGACACGACCGGTGCCGGGGACAGTGCGACGGCCGGGTGCGTGCTGGGGCTAGCCGCTGGCGGGACGCTGGTCGAGGCGGCGTTGGTGGGCAACCTGGTGGCGTCGATCACGGTGCAGCAGCTGGCGCAGACGGGTACGGCGAGCCAGCGCCAATTGCGAGACCGGTTGGGGGACTGGTTGCGTCAGCGCAACTGAGTTCTCGCGAACCCGGGGACTGGCTCCGGAGCCTTTGGTCCGCCGCGGGCGGATGCCTGTCCCGGTTGTTCGTACGGGTGAGGTGCCTGTCCCTGGGGCGGCCTAGTAGATCGACTCGTCACCGCCGCCGTGGCCATCCTTGGGCATTTCGGCGATCAGGGCGTCGCTGGTCAGCAGCAGCGTGGAGACACTGGCCGCGTTCTGCAGCGCGGTGCGGGTGACCTTGGTGGGGTCGATGATCCCGCTCTTGACCAGGTCTTCGAACTCACCGGTCGCGGCGTTGTAGCCCTTGTTGCCTTCGAGTTCCCGGACCTTCTCGCAGATCACGCTGCCATCGGCTCCGGCGTTATCGGCGATCTGTGTCAGAGGTGCCCGGCAGGCTCTCAGGATGATGTTGTAGCCGGTGTCCTGGTCGTGGCTGAGCCCCTTGGGGTTCAGGCAATTCGTGGAGGCTCGCAGCAGTGCGACACCACCGCCGGGCAGAATGCCCTCTTCGACGGCCGCGCGGGTGGCATAGAGTGCGTCTTCGACCCGAGCCTTCTTCTCCTTCATCTCGGTCTCGGTCGCGGCTCCGACGTTGATCTGGGCGACGCCGCCGCTGAGTTTGGCGACTCGCTCTTCGAGCTTCTCGCGGTCGTAGTCGCTGGTGGAGTTCTCGAGCTCACGCCGGATCTGGTCGATCCGGGCCTTGATGTCCTTCGACTCGCCTCCGCCTTCGATCACCGTGGTGTTGTCCTTGTCGACGATGATCTTCTTGGCCGAGCCGAGGTCCGAGAGTTGGACGTTTTCGAGCTGGATGCCCAGGTCCTCGAAGATCGCCGTACCTCCGGTCATGATGGACAGGTCCTGCAGCATCGCCTTACGGCGGTCGCCGTAGCCGGGGCTCTTGACTCCGACGCACTTGAACGTGCCCCGCAGTTTGTTGATCACCAGCGTGGCCAACGCTTCACCCTCGATGTCCTCGGCAACGATCAACAGCGGCTTGCCGGCGTTGACGACTTTTTCGAGTACGGGCACGAGGTCCTTGACGTTGGTGACCTTCTTTTCGTGGATCAGCACGTAGGCGTCTTCGTAGACGGCTTCCATCGATTGCGGATCGGTGACGAAGTAGGGCGAGAGGTAGCCGCGGTCGAACTGCATGCCTTCGAGCTGTTCGCAGTCGGTCGTCAGGCTCTTGCCTTCCTCGACGGTGATCACGCCATCCTTGCCGACCTGGTCCATGGCGTCGGCGAGGATCTGGCCGATCTGTGCGTCGCCGTTAGAGGCGACGGTGCCGACCTGGGCGACGGCCTTGGCCGTGTTGCAGCTGGTGGCCATCTCGCGGAGATTGTCGACGATGTCCTTGACCGCCTGCTCCATGCCCTGCTTCATCTCGATCGGGCTGACCCCGGCGACGACGGCCTTGAGACCCTCGTTGTAGATCGCCTCGGCCATGATCGTGGCGGTGGTGGTGCCGTCGCCGGCAACGTCCGACGTCTTGCTGGCCACTTCCTTGACCATCCGAGCACCCATGTCCTCGAACTTGTCACTCAGCTCGATCTCGCGAGCCACGGTCACGCCGTCTTTGGTTACCGTCGGAGATCCGAAACTCTTCTCCAGGATCACGTTGCGACCGCGAGGTCCCAGGGTCACTCGGACGGCTCGGGCCAGCTTACTGACTCCGCGTCGCATCGCTTCCTGGGCGTCCTGGTCGAAGGCAAGCATCTTGGCCATGGCTCTGTCACTCCTCTGTGAAGCTGTCTCTGAATTGCTGTGTCGTGTGTCGTGTCGGACTCGAAGGCCCGCAGGCAGACCTAGAAGGTCGCCAAGATGTCACTCTCGCGGAGCAACAGCAGTTCCTCGTCACCGATCTGGATTTCTTCGCCGGCGTAGGAACTGAAGATCACCTTGTCTCCGTCCTGGACGGTCAAAGCGATCTTGTCGCCGTCGGACTTCACGTACCCGTCGCCCACGGCAACCACCTCACCTCGCTGAGGCTTGTCCTGGGCCGAATCGGGCAGCACGATGCCGCCAGCGGTTGTCTCTTCGGCCGACTCGCGTCGCACCACCACCCGGTCGCCCAGGGGAACAATGTTGATGCCCTGTTTCTTGGCCATCAGCCGTCTCCTCTTCAGTCGCTCTCGCGCTGCCTATCGTGTGTATCGCTCGAGACCATCGCCGGGGGCGAGTGTGTCGTCGGATCCCGAATACGATTCGGGATACCTGAGATATTGCGAACTCCGTGCCCAAACAGTCAGGAAACTCTAAGTCGTGTTCATGTAGTCGCTTGAGTCCCTTCGTCGGAATTGGCCTCTATGCCAAAACCCGCCTCCGTGGGCCGGATCGACCATTGTGGCTGTCATTTTGGCAGGAGTCAACTCACACGGCCTTCGTCTTGACCGTCCTGGTGCCGCTGTGATCCCTCGCCTGGGCCATCAACCCCGCGACTGGGAGTGCTCGAGTCTCAACTGACCGCAGGCCGCATCGATGTCGGCTCCCTTTCTCTTCCTCACCGTGGTGGCGACTCCGGCCTCCTGGAGGATCGTGGCGAAACGTTGCGTCTGAGGTTCTGCGGGAGAACGCCAGTCGAGCACGTCGACGGAGTTCATCGGGATCAGGTTGACGTGAGCGTTGCGTGGTGAAAGCAGTGCGGCGAGTTGTCGGGCGTGTCGCGGCTGGTCGTTGGTTTCGGCCAGCAGCACGTATTCGTAGGTCACCCGTCGGCCGGTCCGCTCGAAGTAGTCGTCGGCGGCCTCGAGGATCGAGGCGATGCCGATCCGGTCGTTGACCGGGACGAGCCGGTTGCGGAGTTCATCATTGGGGGCGTGCAATGAGACGGCCAGGTTGTAGGGTCGGCCGACATCGGCGAGTTGCCGGATGCCCACCGGCAGTCCGACGGTCGAGATGGTGACACGTCGGGGGCTGAGCCCGAGTCCATTTTCGGAGTGGACTTCATCGAGTGCTTCGAGCAGCGCGGTCAGGTTGGCCAGCGGTTCCCCGATTCCCATCACGACGAGGTTGGTCAGCCGTTCGTCGGGTTCGAGTCGGCGGTTGAGCCGGAGGATCTGTTCGAGGATCTCGGCGTGGTTGAGGTTTCGGTCGAGGCCGAGCAGTCCGCTGGCACAGAAGACACACCCCATGGCGCAGCCGACCTGGGTACTGATGCAGGCGGTCCAGCGCGAGGTTTCTCGCATCAGGACGCATTCGACCTGCTTGCCATCGGTCAGTTGGACCAGCAGTTTCTCGGTGCGGTCGCCGGCGACCTGGTGCTGAACGAGTTGTCCGGTGAAGAGTTCGAAGTCGTCTGCGAGTTGTGTTCGCAGCGGTGCGGGCAGGTCGGTCATCTCGTCGATCGACTCGGCCCGTCGTCCGAAGATCCACTGCCTGAGCTGTTCGGCTCGGTACGAGGGGTAATCGTGTTCGGTGAGCCAATCGGCGATGCGGTGTTGTGGGAGCCCGCAGAGTGAGCTCTTGCCGGGGAGGACCGGCTGGGGGGGATCGACGAGCGGGTCGGAGTTGTTCATGGTGTCGTCGAGGCCGTCGGCTGTGGTCGCTCCACTGTCGCGGACGTGTGCCTCCGAATCAACGTCCGGCGTTGGCGACGAGCGAGAGGTGCAGCGTATCGAATTCGATCGCCGTGATTCTCAGGCCCGGCAGACCACTCTGCTGCACCTTGCTCACCTTCAGCTGGTCCTCTCCGAGCACCAGCTTCACTCTCGGCGTGTCGGGGTATTCGAGTGTCAGGGTGGCCTGGGGTGGCCTGGTCACCACGCCAAGCGGGTTGCCAAACTCGGCGACCCGGCTGAAGGTGGCCACGACCTGTGAGCCCTGTCGCGAGAAGCGGGGCTTGATGCTGGAGGTCTTGCCGTTGAGTGCGAGTACGATGCGGGCTTCACCCAGTTCCCAGCCCTGGCCGGCGACGACCACGATGTCGTCGGGTCCGAAGAGGCGTCGGGGCATGACCTTCAGCGATCCGGCCAGTTGCAGGTTGACGGTGGCGGGGACCTTCCGGGCGTCGAGCCGAGCGGCACAGCGCAGCAGCACCGACACCGGCAGGTCACGGCAGACCTTGGGGTCGGTGAGCCGGGCGGCGATCTTGTCGAGGTCACCTCGACGGTAGTACAGCGAGAGCAGGTGAACGAGGCTGCGTTTTCGTTCGAGGTTGGTGTCGAGGTTGGTGAGGATGGCGTCCTCGGCCCGGGCGGCTCGGCCCGCGTCGGCGAGCACGCGGGCACAGATCAGGTTGGCCTCCCAGCAGCTCGAGGAGTGTTTGAGTGCCCTCTGGGCGGTCAGTGGTGCGGAGGGCTGTCCGAGGTGGGCCTGGATCATCGCCTGGTTGGCCAGGCCCGCGGCGAGCAGTTCGTCGTTGCGGAAGTGCCCGTCGGCAATCTCGGTCATGCGGTCATACGTCTTCAGGGCGGCGAAGAGCTGTCCGAGCTGCTGCTGGGTACGGGCGACGTAGTACCAGTAGGGCGGGAAGTGCGTCATGAATCGCTCCATCCGCTTCAACACCCGCAGTCGCTGGCGAGGACGTTCGACGCGGAGGGCGGCTTCGAGTCGATCGAGGTCGCTGCCGCGGATGAGCCACGAGTCGGGGATCTGCTTCTTGCGAGCCATCTGCCAGAGCGTGTCGAGGAAGGTCGACGACTTGCTGACAACGGTCTTCATCCGGATCTTCTCGACTCTCCAGACGTCGGTTTCCTTCCTGTCCTCCGTCGCACGGTAGTCCCACCAGCTGTTGGCACCGGTGCGGACCGCTCCGACAAACTGGCCGGTGGCGACTTCCGAACCGAACAGCAGCGTATTGGCAAAGAGACGTTGATGGAACTCGCGGCGGTGACGAGACTCGAACGCCGCACGCTCCTTTTCAGCGATCTGTACCAGGTGGATTTCATCGAGTACGGCGGTGTAGAGCTGGATCACCTCGCGGTCGCCGACGCCGCTGAGATTGAGGTTGTTGAGGATCTGTGTTTGCTCCTGGAGCATGACCTGCTTGGTCGGATACTTGCGGATGCGATGAAACGACGCCCGGCAGTAGTTCAGCGCCACGGCCGTCGCCGTGCGATCTCGCTCGATCTCGGCCTGCTTCTGAGCGGGCGTCTGAGCGGGCGTCTGAGCGGGCGGCTGGGCTGCCGGCTGGGCGGGTGCCGGTTTGTCGGCCTTCAGCGACGCGGGTACGAGCACAAGTGTTGCGAGCAGGGTCGCGGCAACTGTGGCCTTGCGGGGGCGCGTGAGCTGTTGAGAGAGAATTTCCATCGGGGCAGACCTACGGCACGAGAGTTTGTCCGAGGCAAGTCTACCGCGTGGGAACAGCGGTAGTGGACGAGCCGATGGGTCCTGGGCGGGGGAATCCGGCGCGGGTGTCCGGTTGGGTAAAATGGCAAGACCGAGCGGTCGTTGCAACCGGTACAGGTGTTTGTGCCGGCTAGCAGAGTCGGGGACAGGCACCGCGCCGGCTGGCGCCGCCGGGGAGCCAGTCCCTGGCTGAGGGCTGGCGTCGTCGGAGAGCCAGTCGCTGGCCGAGGTCTGCTAGGCGGCCCTGCGTGTGGACCAGCCGGCCTGGCCTTCGCAGGCGGCAGCCAGACGCTCGATGACCCGCTCGCGGGATGCGGCGTCGAGGCCGGGTGCGACCGGCAGCGAGATCACCTCGGCGGCCGCCGCTTCGGCCCGGGGGAGCGAGCCGATCGAGTAGCCCAGGGATTCGAAGCAGGGTTGCAGGTGCAGCGGCTTGGGGTAGTAGACGGCACACCCGATGCCCTCTGCTCGCAGCGAACCCAGGATGTCGTCTCGTTCGAAGGCGGGCACCCGGATCGTGTACTGGTTGTAGACGTGTCGACACGAGTCCTGGGCGTGGGGTCGAGAGATCCAGTCGCCGAGTCCCCTGGCGAGGATCAGCTGGTCGTAGTGGGCTGCCGATTCGATTCTCTGCTCGGTCCACTCCTGGAGCCGCGTCAGCTTGACCCTGAGGATGGCTGCCTGCAGGGCGTCGAGGCGGCTGTTGAATCCGACGGCGACGTGGTGGTAGCCACCGGTGTCGCCGTGGACTCGCAGGTGAGTGAGTCTCTGGGCCAGCTGCTTGTCGTCGAGCGTGATGATCCCCCCGTCGCCGGCTCCTCCGAGGTTCTTGGTGGGAAAGAAGCTGAAGCAGCCCATCGTGCCCAGCACTCCAGCCTGCCGGCCCTGGTAGCTGGCCCCGATCGCCTGGCAGGCGTCTTCCACCAGCGGGATGTCGTGCAGCACCGCCAGCCGCCACAGCGGTTCCATGTTGGCGGTCTGGCCAAAGAGGTGTACGGGGATGATGGCTCGGGTCTTTTCGCTGATCGCCTCGGCGGTCGCTTCCGGGCAGATGTTGAACCCGTCGGGCTCGATGTCGACGAACACCGGAGTCGCTCCGACCCGGTGGATGGCTCCGGCCGTGGCAAAGAACGTGAATGGGCTCGTGATCACCTCGTCGCCAGAACCGACTCCCAGTGCCATCAGCGACAGCACCAGGGCGTCGGTGCCCGAGCCGCAGGAGACTGCGTAGCGGGAGTCGCAGAACGCGGCAATGTCGGCCTCCAGCGCAGCGACTTCCTCACCGAGAACGAACTGGCCGCCATCGAGTACCCGGGCGACCGCTTCGAGCAGTTCCTCGGCGATCGGGTGGTGCTGGGCCGAGAGATCGATGAAGGGGACGGGCGGAAGGGCCGCGGTCTTTGGCGAGTCCATTCGCTGGGGTCCGGAGGCGAGGAGAAGGTGGAGAGTTGGAGCCAGTCCTCGGGGGGGGCGGTACTGTATGAGTACGCCCTGAGGCGGTCAAGATGAGCCGCCGGTCTCCCGATCCGCCGCCTGGTCGACTCGCTACCGACTCTTTTTCTCGCCCTTTTTCCGCCGCTTCTTCTTTCTCTGGGCCGCCCGTTCCCTGGCGTCGGCCAGGACTCCCTCGGGGTCGTCCAGGAAGGCATCCCGGCACCCGCTGCAGCAGACCCAGTAGGTCTTACCCTTGTAGCTGACCTTCGAGGTGCCCTTGCCCTCGGTGACGATGCACAGTGGTCCGAGGTTTGCGGCGGCCAGCCTGGTTCCGGCTCGGGTGAAGCCGATCCCGGCCACCCGGGTGTAGAACGTGCTGCTCTGGCGACGACGTTCGTGCAGTACCGTCATCCGCTTGGGATTGAGCGTGCGGATGGTCATCCGGTGCACCTGCTTCTTCTTGTCAGCCTTCGATTCGAGCACCAGCGATCCGTCGCTACCCGGCTTGCCGGTGTAGCTGCGTCGCGTCTTGTCGGCCATCGTGGCTTCCAGGGTGAAGAGCCTGGTTCGGGTGTTGTAGCCGAAGAGTCCCTCGACGATCAGCTTGCTTTGAGGCGACTTGTAGCGGATGGCGACCGAGGCGGCGGCGGCGGCGGCGGCGGGCTTGGGCTGGTCCTTGAGGACGGGTGAGTCGGTCTTGAACTGCCAGGTCCAGCTGGCCTTTTCGCTCCAGGCCCCGCTGGCCGAGCCGCGACGGGGTTGCCCGACGCCTCGCCAACCACCGATCATCGGGTTGAATCGCTTGAGGGCGTCTTTTGAGTTGAGGGGCTTGGCGGGCCTGGCGGTCTTTTTTGCCGAGGCGGGTGTGTCGAGTTCGGAGCGGGCCGGGGACGGGATCAGGCTGGCCAGCAGCATGAGAGTGACCGGCAGCAGGATCGGGTGTCGCGGCATGGCTGTGAAGCTCCAGGACCATCGAACTCTGCCCCAAGGATACCACGGCGAGCCGGGTTTGGTGAGGCGTCTGCCGGCAGTTACTCGCGGGTGAGCTGTCTGAAGCGAGCCATCAGGTCCTGGGTGATCGGTCCCGGAGATCCGTTGCCGATGGTGCGTCCATCGAGGCTGACCACGGCGATCACCTCGGCAGCCGTACCGGTCAGGAAGCACTCCTGAGCGGTATAGATATCGTGTCGCACCAGCGCGGTCTCGCGGACCTCGTATCCGGCCTCTCGAGCCAGGCTGATCACCGAGTTGCGAGTGAGACCTTCGAGGATGCCGGACTCGGTGGGCGGGGTCCGGACCAGGCCGTCGGTGATGATGAAGACATTGTCTCCGGTGCACTCGGCCACTTCACCCTTGTGATTGAGCATCAGGGCTTCGACGAACCCCGCGTCGGTGCCCTCGATCTTGGCCAGGATGTTGTTGAGATAGTTGAGTGACTTGATGCGGGGGTTGAGTGCCCCGGGGTGGTTGCGGATCGTGCTGGCGGTGACCAGTGGCATCCCGTTTTCGTAGAGCTCCGCAGGATACAGCGTGATGGTATCGGCGATGATGATCACGACCGGGTTGGCGGTCTTGCGGATGTCGAGTCCCAGCGTGCCGGAACCTCGGGTGACGACCAGCCGCACGTATCCGTCGTCGATTTGGTTGGCCCGGACGGTTTCGCCGACCGCGTCGATCATCTGTTGCCGATCCAGGGGGATCTCGAGCCGGATGGCCTGGGCGCTTTGGTAGAGCCGATCGACGTGTTCTGCGAGCAGAAAGACGTTTCCGCCATAGACGCGGATGCCCTCGAAGACACCGTCTCCGTAGAGCAGTCCGTGGTCGAAGACGCTGACGCTGGCCTCTTCGGAGGGGACCAGCGAGCCGTCGATGTAGACCTGGTTGGTCATCGCAAGGGTCAGCGGTTGTTGGAAGACGGCGTCTGACCCCGACAGCCGATCCGACTTTGGCGCGGTTCAGGCGGCCTGGCTCACCGTCTCGACTCGACCTTCATCGAGTCGGACGATGCGGTGAGCGCGGCAGGCGATCCGTTCGTCGTGGGTGACCATGATGATAGTCAGCTGCTGAAGCTCGTTCAAGCTGGCCAAAAGCGACATGATTTCCTGGCCGGTGGACGAGTCGAGGTTGCCGGTGGGTTCATCGGCCAGCAGCACCCGCGGTTGCCCGATCAGTGCCCGGGCGATCGCCGCCCGCTGCATTTCACCTCCCGATAACTCACTGGGCCGGTGCTTGATCCGGTGCCCCAACCCCACCTTGTCGATGATCTCCCGAGCCTGCTCGCGGATCGCCTTGCGGTGTCGCCAGAAGGTGAGTGTCGAGTGTCGGATGGCCAGGGGCGAGACGACGTTCTCCAGCAGAGTGAACTCGGGCAACAGGTGGTAGGACTGGAAGATGAAACCGAAGTTGCGGTTCCTGAGAGTGTCGCGTTGACGTTCCTTGAGAGTGTCGATGCGGCGTCCGTCGCAGTGCACTTCGCCGACGCTGGGAGCATCGAGCAGTCCGAGCACGTGCAGCAGGGTGCTTTTGCCAGAACCGGATTGGCCGACGACCGAGAGAAACTCACCTTGTTCGAGTTCGAGATCGACGCCGCGGAGGACCGGGATGATCAACTCGCCCTTGCGGTAGGACTTCTCGAGAGCGACGCAACTCAGACGGGGAGTCGTGGTGTCGGGGGTGTGGTCGAGAGTCGTGCTGGTTGCGGCGGGTGAGGAAATGGCGGTGGCCCAGGCGTCGCGAGCCTGCTGGCTGACGTCTGTTGAGTCGGGAGGTGTTTGCTGCGGTGTCTGCTGCGGTGTCTGCTGCGGTGTACTCATGGTTGGTGGTTGTCCTGTTGGAGT
Organism: Planctomycetota bacterium; assembly: GCA_963580005.1. Lineage (GTDB taxonomy): Bacteria > Planctomycetota > Planctomycetia > Planctomycetales > Planctomycetaceae > UBA8437. The sequence continues at coordinate 349 of CAUZJR010000061.1, read as the reverse complement.
TCACTCGTAGCGGAGTGCCTGGACGGGGTGGAGTGTTGCGGCTCGACGAGCGGGCAGGATGCTGGCGAGCACGGCGATGCCGATGGCTCCTAGCGCGATGCAGCTGACCGTCAGCGGGCTGACGGACGTGGGGATTTCGGGGAAGTAGTAGATCGTCTCATCGAACACCTTTCGGCCCAGCAGCCAGGTGATCCCCTTTTCGATCTCGTTGATGTAGTAGACAAAGGTCAGTCCCAGCAGCACTCCGACCCCGCTGCCGACGACTCCCAGTGCGAGTCCGTAGCCGAGGAAGATGGACATGATGCCCTGGCGGCTGGCACCGAGTGCCTTGAGGATGCCGATGTCCCGG
>CAUZJR010000060.1:0-17564 GCA_963580005.1 Planctomycetota bacterium | reverse complement strand
AACTCCATGATTCACTTCCCCGCCGGTGACCAGAACTACCAGGCACGGCAATGGGTCGAAGTCCACGAGTGGGCCGGCCGAGCCTGACCCCAGACCACTCACCGCAGCACACCGCAGCACACCGCAGCACACCGCACAACCACTGACCGGGATCCAGGGAAGGACCCGCTTGATGTCCACCAGCGAGATGGCAGCCGTCGAGACGGGCTCCGCATCGCGGCTGCCGGCCCGGACCGCATTCTCAGCCGCCGGACTCGCCGCACTGCTCACCTGGGCTGCTCACTTCCCACTCGACTGGGGAGTCCTGGGCTGGCTGGCCCCCGTGCCGCTCGTCGTCCTGGTCCGACTGCCCACCCCACCCCGCTGGATGCTGCGGGCCGTCTACCTGGCATCCCTGGTCGGCACGGCAGCCTCGTTGCAGTGGATGAGGCTGGGCGACGTCTGGATGATCCCCGCCTGGCTCTCGCTCTCGACCTACCTCGCCGTCTACCCCCCGCTGCTGGTCGCGGTCACCCGCACCGCCGTTCACCGCCTGCGGATCCCGATCGGCGTGGCCGTGCCCGTGGCCTTTGTCGCCACCGAGTACGCCAGGGCCCACGTCATGACCGGGCTCGCCTGGTACTTCCTGGCTCACACCCAGTATCGCTTTATCGAGTTGATCCAGGTCAGCGACCTCCTCGGAGCCTACGGCGTCACCGCCCTGGTGGCACTGGCCGCCACGTCGCTGGCCCTGGCCCTACCCACCGGCTGGCTGATGAAGTGGGGCTGGTGGCCCGCCCAGGACCACCCCGACACCACCCTCGAGATTCACTCGGTACGCCCAAAGGCACTCCCCACAGTCGTTGCCGCCGTCACGCTGGTCGGGCTGGCGATCGGATATGGAGTCCTCCGCCGCGGACAGGCCGACTTCACTCCCGGCCCGCGAGTCGCCCTGGTGCAGGGCAACTTCACCTCCTCACTCAAACACGACCCCGACGCGTTTGCCAACATCTACCGAGTGCACCGCCGGCTGACCGGGCTGGCCGTCCGCAAACAGCCCGACATCATCGTCTGGCCCGAGACCATGTTCCGCTACCCGCTGCTGGACCTCGTCGAGAAACTCGACGACGAACAGCTCAGACGGCTGGCACCGGGGATCCCGCCCGAGGAGTGGCACAAGGACGCGGTCCGCGAACTGCTTGCCGACCTCGCCGCCGAGTCCGGAGCCGGTCTGATCGTGGGCCTGGAACGACTCGAAGCCGGCCCCACGCAGCTCAAGACCTACAACTCCGCCGTGCTCATCCAACCCGACACCGGTGAAACCACCCGCTACGACAAGCTGCACCGGGTCCCCTTCGGCGAATACATCCCGCTCACCGAAACACTGCCCTGGCTCCACCAACTCACCCCCTTCCCGCCCAACTTCGGGGTCGCCGCCGGGGAATCGGCCACCATCTTCCGACAGGGCGACTGGAACCTCGCTCCGCTGATCTGCTTCGAAGACACCGTGCCGCACCTGGTCCGCGGGATCGTCGCCTCGGCCGTGAAACAGCAACGAGCCCCCGATCTACTCGTCAACCTCACCAACGACGGCTGGTTCCACGGATCCAGCGAACTCGATCAACACCTCGTCACCGCCGTCTTCCGATCGGTCGAATGCCGCACCCCGATGGTCCGTGCCGTCAACACCGGCATCTCGGCGATCATCGACGGCGATGGAGTCATCCGCACACCGGCGACCTTCATCGATGGCGATGCCGAAATCGCTCTCGAAATGGCCGCCGGGGACCGCTCGCAAAGTAAGTCCGAGCGGGAGGAACGGATGCAGGAGATCGAGACGCATCGCCGCAAGGGGTATGTCGATCCGATGACCGGCCGATGGCGACGTCAACTCAACGCCGTGCTGGTCGATGTCGTACCACTGGACTCTCGACAGAGTTTCTACGTCCGCACCGGCGACTGGTTTGCCGGCTCATGCACCCTCGCCACGTTGCTGGTGATCGCCGTCGGACTCATCAACCGCTGGCGACGACGACCCGAGGCAGCCTGAAACACCCGCCCGCCCCGCAGCCCGCCCCGCAGCCGGGCCTGCTATCATGGCCTCCGCGACTGCACACCCCACGGATCTCGCTTCATGTTCCTCGATCGCATCACCATCCACTGCCGAGCCGGAGACGGTGGGAGCGGCTGCATGAGTTTTCGCCGCGAGTCTCATATTCCGCGAGGAGGCCCCGACGGAGGCGATGGAGGCCGAGGGGGACATGTGATCATCCGGGCCGAAGAGAACATCGGCAGCCTCGCAGCACTCGCCGGTCATCACCACTGGCGTGCAGAACGCGGGCAGCACGGACAGGGACAACTCAAGACCGGCCGCTCGGGAGACGATACCGTCATCAGCGTGCCGCCGGGAACACTGGTCAAGGACGCCGACCGAGGCCACCTGCTGAGAGATCTTGTCGACTGCGATCAACAGGTGATCGTGGCACAAGGCGGCAAGGGCGGACTGGGGAACAAGCGATTCGCCACCTCCACCAACCGGGCACCCCGGGAGTTTGAAAAGGGGGGAGTCGGCGAGGCTCGTGAGGTCATGCTCGAATTGAAACTCATCGCCGACGTCGGCCTGATCGGCAAACCCAATGCCGGCAAGTCGACGCTGCTGAGTCGACTCTCGAAAGCCAACCCCGAGATCGCCAACTACCCCTTCACCACCAAGTACCCCAACCTCGGACTCGTTCAGGTCGACCTCGACAACCGCTTCGTCATGGCCGACATACCCGGGCTGATCGAAGGAGCCCACCAGGGCGTCGGACTCGGACACGAATTCCTCAGGCACGTCGAACGCACACGCCTGCTGATCCACCTCGTCGAACCCGAACCGATGGACCAGACCGACCCGCTTGAGAACTACCTCGCGATTCGAGAAGAACTCACGCTCTACAACCCCGAACTCGCCGTGAGACCCGAGTTGGTGGTCGTCACCAAGTGCGAACTGCCCTCGGCCTCCGACGCCCTCTCGCAACTCGACGACGCACTCGAAACACCCGTCCGCCAGATCTCGGCGGTGACCGGAACCGGTCTCGGCAAACTGATCGGTGCCACCGTGGTCGCCCTGGCTGAGACCGACTCGCCATGACCCATTTCGAATACTCAAAGTGGGACGGGTCGCAGGAATTTACTCCGCAATCGGCCGACAGGATCTTCGACCAGATCAGCGAACACCTGCTCGACTACGGGGAACACCTGTTGCCCAACCTCGAGGATTGGGAGCAAGAGCATCCCGAGGTGATCGAGATGCTCATCAAGCGAGGACTGATCGACAAGGACCAGGACGGAAAGTTTCACGTCACGCCCCGAGGAATCCGGCGGGTCCAGAACAAGGCGCTCGAGGAACTGTTCCTGCTGGGAAAGACCGGGCAAACCGGCAAGCACGACACGGCCATCCGAGGACCCGGAGAGACGCGGCACGAAGAGTCCCGACCCTACGAGTACGGCGATCCGGTCTCCAACCTCGACCTCCACCAGACGCTCCGCAATGCACTGGCCCGACAGGGTGGCGGCACGCCGGTCGGGATCACCAACGACGACCTGGAAGTCTACGACACCGAGTACCAGGCCGCCTGTGCCACCGTCGTCCTGCTCGACATGTCCGGCAGCATGTCCCGCTACGGCAAGTTCGGCCAGGCCAAGAAAGTGGCCCTGGCGATGAACTCGCTGGTCCGAGGCCGCTACCGGGGCGACTTCCTGCAGGTCGTCGGGTTCTACACCTACGCCACTCCGCTCACAGAACGAGAACTGCTCTACTCGGCCCCCAAGCCGGTCAGTATCTTCGATCCCCGAGTCCACCTCAGGATCCCACTCGACAACCCACCGTCGTTCGTCCCCGAACACTTCACCAACATCCAGGCCGGGCTGCAGTTCGCTCGTAGACTGCTCAGTCGACAACCGGCCCCGAACAAGCAGATCATCACGATCACCGACGGCGAACCGACCGCTCACGTCGAAGGCCGCGAGGTGGTCCTGGTCTACCCGCCAGCCGAAAAGACCGCCCGCATCACGCTGCAGGAAGTGCGGCGGTGTGCCAACGAGGGCATCCACCTGGCCAGCTTCGCCCTGATCGAAGACTACTTCTATCTCGACCTGGTCAACTTCGTCGAGCAGATGGCTCGAGTCTCAGGAGGTGTCGCAGCCTACTGCAACGCCGGAGACCTGGGGAACATGGTCATCGACAGCTTCGTCGCCGGCCGACGACGCAGACAAACCCTCTGACAGCCGGGACCCAACCCAGCGTGCCCCGGGCAGTCTACGCCACCTGGTGCTGTCACTGTTGTCCACGCCAGTATAGACTAGTATTAAACCAGTTTGTTCGTGCAGGCAGGGAATCATGAATCAAGTCGGAGCCTTTGAAGCCAAGACCCACCTCTCCCGCCTCCTCAAACGGGTCAGTGACGGCGAGGAATTCACCATCACCAAGCATGGCCAGCCGATCGCCAGGTTGGTCCCGGTGAATCGACGGGATGAGGACCAGGTGGCCTGGGCGGTCGCGGGCCTGCAGGCACTGAGGCAGAAGAACCAGGCCACTCTGAGCGAGATCGTCTCGTGGATCCGCGAGGGCCGGAACTGATGCAGAGGATCGTCCTGGATTGTTCGATCACCATGAGTTGGTGTTTTCAGGACGAGACGACCGATCCCTCGATGACGCTCCTGGGGTCTCTCGACACCGCGTCCCTGCACGTGCCCACGTTGTGGACCCTGGAAACTGCCAACGCACTGGCCACCGCTCATCGCCGCGGCCGCATCAACGACGACGATCTCACCGCCAGCCTGTTGTTTCTCGAAATGCTGCCACTGGAGATCGACAATCGCGGCGCATCGGCCAGCCTCACCGAGGTGCTCCCCCTGGCCCTGGCCTTTGAGTTGACCGCCTACGATGCCACGTATCTCGAGTTGGCCATGCGAATCGAGGCGCCTCTGTGTACGCTGGATTCCCGCCTTCAATCTGCCGCCAAGCGGGCCGGCATCGACACTCACGAGATCGCTCATGAAGACTGACCCCACGCGACGTGACGTCCTGGCTGCTTCAACCCTGGTGCTGGCCAGCGGCCTGGGCTCTTCGCTGTTTGCCGCCGGCGGGCGCCGGAAGCCGCCCGGGTTTGAGATCAGTCAGGTCGGTGTCATCAGTCACCTGGTCCATCGCTACCACGGTTGGCCGACGCTGGCCCGCCGCAAGAACGGCCAGATGCTGCTGGTCTGCTCGGGCGGACGAGAGTCTCATGTCTGCCCATTCGGGCGGGTCGAGTTGATGAGGAGTGACGACGGAGGCCGCAGCTGGAGCTGGCCTCAGACGCTGATCGACTCTGCCATCGACGATCGGGATGCCGGGGTGCTCGAAACCCCCAGGGGCTCGCTGCTGGTCACCACCTTCACCTCGCTCGCCTTCGAGCAGCCCACGTACTTCGCCAAAGCCGACAAGCAACAGGTCGCTCGCTGGAGTGCCGCTCGTGATCGCCTGCCCGAGGCGACTCGGAAGAAGATGCTCGGCGAGTGGATCATCCGCTCGACCGACGGCGGCCAGAGCTGGTCGGCTCCCTCCCGCTGCGGAATCAACAGCCCGCACGGGCCCATCGCACTCGCCGATGGCTGCCTGCTGTACGCCGGCAAGGAACTCTACCAGGGCACCGGCCGCATCGGGGCCGCACTCTCGGTCGACGACGGAGTCAGCTGGAAGTGGTCCGGCACCATCCCCACGCGACCCGGCGACGACCACCGCCAGTACCACGAACTGCACGCCGTCGAAGCCGCACCGGGAAAACTGATCGCTCACATCAGAAACCACAACCCGCGCGACGCCGGGGAGACCCTGCAGAGTGAATCGGCCGACGGGGGCAGGACCTGGAGCACGCCTCATGACATCGGTGTCTGGGGCCTCCCCTCGCACCTCCTGAAACTCGCCGATGGCCGACTGCTGATGAGCTACGGACATCGCCGCAAGCCGTTTGGCAACCAGGTGCGAATCAGCGACGACGCCGGAGCCAACTGGTCGGAACCGATCGGGCTCTCCGAAGACGGAATCGGAGGCGACCTCGGGTACCCCTCGACCGTTCAACTCGACAACGGTCAACTGGTGACCGCCTGGTACGAGAAGATGAAGGGCTCAGCCCTGGCCGTGCTCAGGCAGGCACGCTGGCGGCTGACCAGCTAGGCTCTGCGACCCCGGCCTGCTCATCGTGCCGCGACCAGACAGCGAGACCTACAGATGAACCGTGTCAAGATAGGCGTGATCGGCCTGGGCTGGTTTGGTGTCAAGCACTGCGAGGCCCTGGCGGCCATCCCCCAGGTCGAACTGGCCGCGGTGTGCACCCGGACCGAATCGCGGCTGAGCGAAGTCGCCGACAGCTTCGACGTGCCCACCTCCTACACCGACTACCACCAGCTGCTGGCCGACCCCGAGATCGATGCGGTGAGCATCGTCACGATGTGGGACCAGCACACCGAGCCCGCACTGGCGGCACTCGCGGCCGGAAAGCACGTCTTCCTGGAAAAACCGATGGCCTCGACCGCCACCGATTGCCAGGCCATCGTCGACGCGGCGGACGCCAGCGATCGAGCCTTCATGGTCGGACACATCTGCCGCTTCAATCCTCGCTACGCCGCGGCGAAACAGGAAATCGACGAGGGGAAAATCGGCCGGATCCTCTCGATGTACGCCCGACGCAACATCCCCGCAGCGGTCACCACCGACATCCTCGATAAGATCGGACCGATCATCGGTGATGGAGTCCACGACACCGACCTGATGCTCTGGTTTTCCGGCGATCGAGTCGTCTCGGCCTACGCCCAGTCACTCTCGTGGCGCAACAAGACTCACGCCGACCTCGGCTGGACCATGTTCCGCTTCGACTCGGGCGCCATCGGCGTGCTCGAAAATGTCTGGTGCCTGCCCGATCAGACTCCGTTCCAGATCGACGAACGGCTCGAGATCATCGGGACCGAAGGATCGATCCACGTCCAGGAAACTCACCCCAACTTCTCGATCGTCGACGCCAGGGGCTGGAGATCACCCGATACCACCTACTGGCCCACTCACTTCGGCCGGCTCAGAGGTGCGCTGGTCGAGGAACTGGCCTACTTTGCCGACTGCGTGAGAGAAAATCGAAAACCGGAAATGATCACTCCGGCAGAATCGATGGCGGCGGTCGTCGCCTGCCTGGCGGCCGAGGAATCGGCGAGAAGTGGTGAGGTCGTCACCCTGGCGTGACCCTGGCCTGACCCGGTCGGCCACTACTTCTTCTTGTCAGCGTCTTTCTTGGCCTCGGGCTTCTTGGCCTCGGGCTTCTTGGCAGCCTTGGCAGCCTTGGCCTTCAGTTCCCAGGTCACCAGCCGGTGATGACCCACGGCGTAGACCGTATCGTGCGGTTCGTTGACCACGAACTGGTGCACGTGCATCGGGGCCTTCTCCTGCTTGATCAGCTTCCCGCTCTTGGTGTCGTACACCGAGATGAACCCGTTGTGGTCACCTCCGGCAACGATGAACCACGCGCCATCCGGAGCAAACGCGATCTGCTCGACCAGGCCCTTGAACTTGGCGTCCTCGAGCTGGTGCAGCTTCTTGCCCGCCTGCCATTCGAAGACCTCGATCCGCGACGGCCCACCCAGGTGGTCGATGTTGCCGATCTTGCCGATGCCGCCGACGGCCAGCAGCTTGCCGTCGTGGCTGAAGGCGATGCTGCGGATGCCTCCGATCGAGTGCCGTCGCTGGCGGGGGTCCCAGGTGTACATCACCGGCGACTCGAGCGTCTTGAGTTTCTTGCCGGTGGCCACGTCCCAGACCACGATGTGCCCCACCTTGTCGGCGGTCGCCAGCCACTTGCCGTCCTTGGAGAATGTCACGGCGTAGAGCATCGAGGGGTAATTCTGCGGAGTCATCGGCTTGTGCTCTTTGAGCGTCGCCTTCAACTCGCCACTGGCCACGTCCCAGACCTTGACGTCCATGTCGTCCGAGACACTGACGGCGAGCTTGCCGTCGGGGCTGGCCGCCACGCGACGGATCCGCTTCTTGTGAGCGTCCTTGATGATCCGGACCTGCTTGCGGGTCTCGGTGTCCCACCACACCAGTCGGCGATCGTAGCTGCCGCTGAGAACCGTCTTACCCGCCAGGGCAACCGTCGTCACGTAACTCCGGTGACCCTCGCCCTCGAACACCCTCGACACCGGCTTCTCGGCACCAAAGTCGTACTCGTACACCTTGAAATCCGAACTGCCATAGAAGATGCGATCGGATTCGGGCACGCGGTCCAGGCCAAAGGCGATGCCCTGAGAACCGACGTTCTTGGCGAGCTTCAACTGCTTGGGATCGGCGGCCATGTCGAGTGGCTTTCGGTTGGTGGTGGTGAGTGAATTGAGTCGAGCAGGTCGACGGCCCGGGAAGGGATCAGGCCAGGACCGCGTCGATCGGTTGTGCTCCGAAGTCGGAGATCGGCAGCGGGCGGGCCCCGACGAAGTACTCCTTCTCGTGATCGATCCCCAAGGCCTTGAAGATCGTGGCGAACAGCTGACCGGCCCCGATCTTGCCCTCGGCCACGTTCTGCCCATCGGCGTCGGTCTTGCCGTAAACCGATCCGCCCTTGATGCCGCAGCCCGAGAGGCTGGTGCTCCAGGCGTTGGCGAAGTGATCGCGGCCCAGGCTGGCGTTGATCTTGGGCGTGCGACCGAATTCGGCCAGGGTGATCACCAGCGTGTTCTTCAGCAGGCCGCGTTCCTCGAGGTCATCGAGCAGGGTAGACATCGAGTGGTCGAGGTCGGCACACAGTTCCTGGTGCGTTTCGAAGTTCTGACCATGACTGTCCCACCACGCACGGGCCACCTTGACAAACGGAACACCCGCCTCGACCATCCGCCGGGCGATCAGGCACTGCTGAGCGAACTGCGTCGGGCCGTACTTCTCGCGGATCGCGGTCGGCTCGCTGTCGATGCTGAACAGCTTCTCGCTGGCCATGATGCCGCGGACCCGCTGGTAAGCATTGGTATGAGAGCCCAGCACGTTGTTGCGGCTGTGGCGACCCTGGGTGAAGCGGCGAGCCAGCAGAGCACGCAGGTCGGCACGCTCCCTATGATCCACTTCACTGACCGCTTCCAATCGCCGAATGTTCGGCGGGATCATGCTGTCGGAGAGGAACATCGGAGCAAAACGGGCGCCCAGGAAACCCGAGGTGCCCTTCCGACGGCCCTCAGTCGAAGTGTAAAAACTGACGTAGTCTGGGACCTGGCTGTCGGCACGTCCGAGTTCCCGGGCAATGATCGCGCCCAGGTCGGGGTACTGCAGACCCTGCTCCTTGCGACGACCGGTCTCCATCAGCGACGCCCCACCACCATGGTCACCGATTCCGGTGCTCAGGCTGCGGATGATCGCGGTATCCTGCATCCGCCCGGCCATCTTCGGCAGCAGTTCGCTGATCTCGACACCGGGAACGTTGGTCGAAATCGGCATGAACGGACCACCAGTCGGCCGACCCGGCTTCGGATCCCACGTCTCCAACTGGCTGGCACCACCGGCCAACCACAACAGGATCACGTGCTTCTGCTGCTTCTTGATCTCCGCGGCAATCAGCGGGTTCTTCAGCACGTCGAGCACCGTCATGTCCTGGGCGAAGCCCGCCGCGGTGGCCCCGGCGGCCGCCGCACCCAGGAATCCTCGCCGAGACACATGCTCGGAGGCCGCAACCATGTCACTCGTTCGACGTGTCATTTCCAAACCACTCCTTCAGGGCCGATCAATCCGGCGGATGAGCCCAACAGACCGGGGCTTTTGGGTATCGTCGGTGATCAGTAATTGAACCGCAACTCGGGACTCGTCAGCAACGCCCAGACCATCTGCTGGATCGCCGACACCCGCCCCGCCTTCTCTCTCTTCGTCAAAAACGCCTCGAACACCGCAACCTCGTCCGCATCAGGCGCACGCGACAGCATCGCCTCGAAGGCGATCCCGATCAACTGGCGACGGTCACTGACCGATTTCAGAGTGCCAACCAGCCGCTCGGCCGAATCCTTCAACAGGCTGTTCTGGATCTGGTCGTTGTTGGAAAACAACAACGCCTCGTCGATGCTGACCTGGAAGTTGTCCCCGGGCAACTCGATCTTCCCGGCCAACCCGTTCGATTCGTTCTCCAACTGCTCTCGCCGCTTGGACCAATCGGCCGAGAGCACCTGCTTTGAGGCCTGGTCGGGATTCGCCGAGGCCAGCAGCAGCGACAGCGAGTACTGCCTCGGAGTCAGCAGCCGCACGCTCGCCACCGCAAACGTCTCGGCACCGGGAACCTCACCCTCGCCGGCAAACCGGCTCGAGATGGCGTAGGCGTCGCTGAGTACGATACCCCGGATCAGTCGCTTCAGGTCGTAGCCGTGGTCGGCCAGGTCGCGAGCGAGCCACTCGAGCAGCTCGGGGTGCGAGGGGGTGTTGGCCGAGTGCATCTGGTCGGGAGGATCCACAATGCCCCGACCCATCAGTCTCAACCAGATCCGGTTGACGATCGCCCGGGAAAAGAACTCGCGGTCCTTGGCACCCAGGGCCACCTCGACCAGCTTCGCACGAGGACTGAAGCCGGGGACCTTCGCGGCGGGGGCCTTGGGGTCCTTGATCTGCCGCTTCACCTCGGCGTCCTCGGCCTTACGCTGCTCGGCCGTCTTCTTCTGCTTCGGTTCGGCAACCTCCGCACCGGTCAGGAACATGAACCGCGACTGCTTCTCCTTGCCCTCGGTCGTCTTGAACTTGATCAGGCCGCTGTACTTCTCGGCCAGAGTGTTCTTCTTGGTCAGGTAGGTGCGAGTGAAAAACGACGCCATGCCGTAGAAGTGATCCTGCTTCCAGTCGTCGACCAACGGGTGGTCGTGGCACTTGGCACAGCTGACGTTGACTCCGAAAAAGAGCACGCTGGTGTCGTTGGTCAGGTCGTCGAGACTGCCGGCTCGTGCCTTCAGGAAGGCCAGGGCGGGCTTCTCGGCCGCGTTCGCTTCGCGACCGGTCATCATCTGGCGGAACAGCACGTCCCAACTGCGGTTCTCGCGAGCCGCCTGCAGCAGGTACTTGCGGAACTCGCCGTCGTTCTTCTTCGTCGCCAGCAACAGCAGGTCCAGCTGGTTGCGGTGGTGGTAGGCAAAGTCGGGGCTGGACAGCAACCGGTCGGCCAACGCCGTCCACCTCGACGGCGAACCCGAATCGACAAACGCTCGAGTCTCGCCCACGGTGGGAATCCGACCCGCCAGGTCCAGGGTCATCCGACGCACCAGCCCGGCCCCGGAGACCAGCGGAGCCGGTTTCACCTTGGCCTCGACCCAACCCGCCTCCAGGTAATGGTCGATCGCCTCGTTGATCGGCGTCCCCGACGGCAACAACTCGGCCGAGGACACCGGCGACGCGGCAAGTAAGGCACACAGAACAGGCCAACAGAATCTCATGAGCTTGTCGCTGGAGTGAGGCTGCGGTGAGGTTCGAAGACGAGGCCAGGACGGCTCGTCGGCGGGGGCGACCACAACACGGCCACCGGTCACCCCATTTTACCCCCAGCAGGGACCTCCAACAACGTCTAGCTGTCGACACGCGGCCGACTCGCAGCCTAGCGTCGTTCGGCCGCGGGGGCTGGCGGCAACGCCGATTGCCTCACGGCAGGCTCCTCGGCCCACCGAGCTACCGACCACGTCAGGTGACTGCCGATCACGCCCTTGGCCATGTCGTCGATCACCGTGCGGAGCAGCTCGGGTGAGATCCCCGCGTTGGGCATCACCCGCTGCATCAGGAACCTGCGGTTCTGCCGGTCGTAGGCAAAGAACTTCCCGTTCCCCAGCCTGTCGTTCTCCGACAGCATCTTCAGCAAGGCCGCCGCCGGGACCTTCGACGCCTGCTTGGGCATCTCCTCCAGCCACGCCATCAACCAGATCGTCTTAGCGTCCTGGCTGAGCACCGCCGACATGGCGAAACCCCACTCCTGGTCGCCTTCCTGCTTCTGGAACTCGAAGTCGAACCGGGTCCCCGCCGCTGTGGGCTTTAGGCCCAGCGTGACCAGCATGCGACCCAGGCTGGCTGGATCGACCGACCCGGACTTCGACACATCGGCCGCATCCGACCAATCGGCCGCCCAGGCGACCAGCACCACCAGGACACCCGCCACGCCGACCACCATCCGGGTTCGCATCGTTCGCATCGTCCGCACTCCCTTGCCGACACCGTTGCCAGGCCGCCTCAGACACCTCCCGATTCCGACTCGCCCAGCAGATAATCCAGGCAGATCTGCGACCAGGTCTCGAACGACTCGCGGTCGGCGACCAGTTCTTCGGGAGTGTGAAAACCTGTTTCGATTATCGACTCCTCGCGAGCACGAACTTTGGGCTCATCCAGTTCGAAGACATGCACCACACCCAGGTGCACCGCCCCCACCTCGGTCAGGTCGTCGTTGATCAATCCCACGCAGCGCTCGGTGTGTTCGGACTCCACGAACACCTCCTCGGCAATCTCCCGTTGCATGCCCTCCTCGTAGGGTGACCCAGCGGCGTGAGTGTCCTGCGAGGAGATGTGGCCGCCGATCCCGATCGATCGCTTGCTGTGCAGGCGGCCTTCGCCCTGCTGAGTCCCACGGCGGTAGTTGAAGATCCGACCGTCGTGGCGAAACACGCAGTAGGGAATCAACTGCTTCAGGCTCGGGTCCTCCTCCACCGTGTCCCTGGGCCGGTAGCTCATCTGGGCCGGGTCGAGCAGTCGCTCGAGATAGACATCGATGTCGGGGCAGAAGCCCTGGAAGTGCCCGATCTCGTGGAACAGGCTCGTCGGCACCACCAGCACGTGCTCGACCGGATAGTCACTCGTCATTCTCGTCGTCTCCGTACTCGGTCACCGGGCTCACCCTCGCGGCACACCCACCAGTTCACGTGTTTTCTCGGCCACCGATTCGGCCCGCATCAGCGTCTCACCGACCAGGATCGCCTGCACCCCACCCGCGGCCAGGAACTCGACATCCCGCCGGCTGCGAATCCCGCTCTCGGCCACCAGCATCGTCGTCTCGGGCAAGTCGGCCCCCAGCCGCAACGTGTGCCCCAGGTCGGTCTCGAAGGTCTTCAGGTTGCGGTTGTTGATACCCAACAGCGGGGGATCCAGCTCCAGAGCCCGCTCGAGATTCTCCGGCTCGTAGATCTCCAGCAACACGTCCAGACCCAGTTCACCGGCGGCACGGTACAGGTCTCGCAACTGACCGCGTTCCAGGCACTCGGCGATCAGCAGCACCGCATCGGCACCGGCCACACGGGCTTCCAGCAACTGGTACCGCTCCAGCAGAAAGTCCTTTCTCAGCACCGGCCGCTCGACCCGCTCGCGGATCGAGACCAGGTCCTCGAGCCGACCCTGGAAAAACGGTTCATCGGTCAGGCAACTCAGGCAGGTCGCCCCCGCCTCGGCATACGTCGTGGCCAGCTCGACCGGCTCAAAGTCCTCGCGGATCACTCCCGCCGATGGCGACGCCTTCTTGATCTCGGCGATCAGTGCCACGTCGTGCGACTGCCGGATCGCATCGACAAACCCACGCACAGCAGGCGCATCAGCCAGCCGGCTCTCGAGTTCCGCCATCGGACACTCGGCCTCCCGCGCCGCAACCTGCTCGCGTTTCTTCTCCACAATCGTGTCCAGGATGGTCGTCACGCGGCCGATGATAGCAGCCTCGGTTCACCGAGACAGCTTCAGGTCCAACACCTCGATCACGTACAATCCCCGCCATGTTGCCGCAGTCCTACATCCTCCTGCTCGGCCAGCTGTTGCTCGGCAGCCTGGGCACCTGCGGGTACCTCGGCTGGCGAGCCGTGAAGCGAGACCCCTGGCCCAGGCAACACGAGCGGACCCAGATCCCCTGGCCGGGGTGGCTGTTGCCCCTCGCGATTGTGACCTGGGTCGGGCTGGCAGTCTTTGCCAAGCGACCCGTCCCGCTGACTGCCATCGACCCCGACGCCGTCAACGGACCCCTGATCCACAACTCGCTGATGGACCTGGCCCTGTTCATCTTCCTGCTGGGAATGATTGAATGGTCCCAGCACCTGGCCCCACCTCCAGGCGACACGGCACGGGGTCGAGAACCCATCTCCCGTCAACTGCTCTACGGAATCGTGGGCTTCCTGGCCTGCCTGGCCCCGACCCTCGTCGTGTTCCAACTGACCCTGCCCTTTCGCCCCGACGACATCCTGCATCCTCTGCTGAAGCTGATCAGCGAGGACGAAACCCGGCTGATACTGATCTCGGTGACCTTCAGCGCCGTCGTGGTCGCACCGTGGTTCGAGGAGCTGATGTTCCGGGTGATCATGCAGAGGACGTTTTTGAAGAGGTTTCCGCCATCGGTTTCGATCCTGCTGACCGCGGCGGCCTTCTGTGCGATTCACCCCAGCTGGCAGGATGCCGTCGGCCTGGCCCCGTTGGCCCTGGTGCTGGGGGTGACGTACCACCGCACCGGCAGCTTCCTGGCCGTGGTGCTGATTCACATGCTCTTCAATGCCTTCAACATTCTCGGGATGCTGATGGAGTCGCCAGTGGGTTGAGCCACTCCCTGAGGTCACCCGCGATGGCCCACCACCAGCACTTTCCCCTCGACCAAGTGGCTGGTAGCTTTGGGATCACCACGACACCTGCACGCCGCGGATGACCCCCGATGCCGTTTGCTCCCGTCGATGAACAACTCGCCGTCATCCGCCGGGGCACCGAGCAGATCGTGCCCGAGACCGAGTTGATCGAGAAGCTCGAAAAGAGCCTCGCCACCGACACCCCGCTCCGCATCAAGTACGGCATCGACCCCACCGGCATCGACCTGCACCTGGGGCACACGGTGCCCATGAGAAAGATGCGGCAGTTCCAGGCACTGGGTCACCAGGCCGTGATCATCATCGGCAACTACACCGCCCTGGTCGGAGACCCCAGTGGGCGAGACGAAACGCGGGCACGACTGACCGCCGAGCAGGTCGAAGCCAACTCCGCCGATTACCTCTCACAACTCGGACAGGTCATCGACCTGGATGCCGCCGAGGTGGTCCGCAATGGCGAGTGGTTTGCCGGGATGTCGTTCCTGGAAACGCTCGAACTGACTAGCAAGGTCACCGTCGCCCAGCTCCTGACCCGCGACGACTTCTCGAAACGCTACAGGTCCGAGTCTCCCATCTACCTCCACGAATGCCTCTACCCGATCATGCAGGCGTGGGACTCGGTCCAGGTCTCAGCCGACATCGAACTCGGAGGCACCGAACAACTCTACAGCTTCATGCTCGCCCGCGACCTGCAGAAGGACGCCGGAGCACCCACCCAGGTCGGCATCATGTCTCCCATCCTCGTCGGACTCGACGGACACCGCCGGATGGGCAAGAGCCTCGACAACTACATCGCGATCGCCGACTCGCCGTTCGAGATGATCAAGAAGTTCATGCAGCTGCCCGACGAGTGCATGAAGATGTACTTCGAACTGCTGACCGACGTGCCGCTCGAAGAGGTCGAATCGCTGCTCGAGGGCCACGCCAAGGAGTGCAAGCAGAGACTGGCCGCGGAGGTGATCGGCGAGTACCACTCCGGGGAATCGGCGGCCGAGGCGATTGGACGCTGGGAGCGGGAAATCGGATCGGGTGGACAGCCCGCTGACATCCCCGAGGTCGTTGTCTCGACCGCCGACCTCAACGACGGACACCTCCCAGCCGCTGTGCTCCTGAAACTCACCCAACTCTGCAATTCGACCAGCGAGGCCCGCCGGGCGATCTCGCAGGGAGGGGCTTACTTCGGCGAGGACAAACAGCGGTTCGAGAGCCACGATACCTCCGTTGCCGTCACCGACGGCCTGCTGCTGTGGGTCGGCAAGAAACGCTTCTGCCGGGTCACGCTCTCTGACAACTGATTCCCTGAACTCCCCACACCACCACGAGACCTCAACATGGCAACCGGATTCGGCATCGTCGGCTGCGGCATGATCGCCAACTTCCACGCGTTGGCCGTCAAGGAGATCCGCGGAGCCAGGATCTCCGCCTGCTTTGACGCGTTCCCATCCGCCGCCGACCGCTTCGCCGCGGCCAACCCCGGCGTGACCGCCCACGCGACACTCGACGACATGCTCGCCGATCCCGCTGTCGACATCGTCACGATCTGCACCCCCAGCGGAGCCCATCGCGACCCGGCCATCGCCGCGGCGGCCGCCGGCAAGCACGTCGTCGTCGAGAAACCTCTCGAAATCAACCTCAAGCGATGCGACGCGATCATCGCCGCCTGCAAGAAGAACCGCGTCAAGCTGACCACGATCTTCCCGTCGCGGTACCACGGTGTGACCCAGGCCCTGAAGTCGGCCATCGACGGCGGCCGCTTCGGCAAGCTCACGCTCGCAGACAGCTACGTCAAGTGGTGGCGGACCCAGCAGTACTACGACAGCGGGGGCTGGCGTGGCACCTGGGACCTCGACGGCGGCGGTGCCTACATGAACCAGGCCATCCACAGCGTCGACCTGATCGCCTACCTGATGGGAAACGTCGCCCAGGTCACCGCCCTGACCGATACGCTGGCTCACAAGAGGATCGAGGTCGAGGACACCGGCGTGGCGGCATTGCGGTTTGCCAACGGGGCACTGGGCACGATCGAAGCCACCACCGCCGCCTACCCGGGCTTCTCCAAGAAGGTCGAGATTCACGGGACCGAGGGGACCGCGGTGGTCGAGGAGGACCGGTTGGTGACCTGGGAATTCGCCAGCGGACGCAGCAACGATGCCGCCCTCAGGCGACGCTTCGGTGGCGACGACGTGGGAGGCACCGGAGCCAGTGACCCCTCGGCCATCTCCTACGACGGTCACACACACCAGCTCAAGGACTTCATCCGCTCGATCAAGACCGGCAGCAAGCCGCTGATCGATGCCAGGGAGGGTCGCCGCAGCGTCGAGATCATCCTGGCGATCTACCAGTCGTCCTGGACCGGCAAAACGGTCACGCTGCCACTGGCCCGCGACCCGAGAATCCCGGCCGAGCTGCGTCGCAAGAAATAGAGACCGCCGGCCAAAACAGTGACCCGGCCATCGCCGTCTTCACTCCAGGAGCTCTGACATGATCCCAGCCGCACCCACCACACGCTCGGTGGTCTGGATCGCCGTGTCCCTGTTGCTCCCCGCCTGTCTCCAGGCCGAAACGCCCAACTGGGTCGTCTACCCCGGCAAGACCTGGAAGGTGCTCACAGCGGCTGAGGCCGGAGTCCGGGATGTTGCGGCCTGGGACCGCTTTGTCCAGGCCGCTGGGAAGTCGACCCGGGGAGCGAGTTTTCACGGTGAGGATCACTCGGGGAACCGCTGGGGAGTGGCGATCACTCGCGGAGGGTACTTGATCCAGTCGTTTGGCGACCCCGACTACAGGTTCCAGACCGCCTCGGTCGGCAAGTGCTTCACGATGGCCTGCCTGCAACTGGCGATCGACGAGGGACGGATCAAGAGCGCCGACTCGCTGATCGGGGACTACTGGACCGGCAAGGGCCAACTCAATGGTCGCCATAAGCAACTCGACCAGGGACACCACCTCTTCCTGACCTTCAACCACCTGAAGACGCACCGTGGCGCGTT
>CAUZJR010000059.1:0-17572 GCA_963580005.1 Planctomycetota bacterium | reverse complement strand
AACGTGGTCAAGTCGCTCAAGGGGCAGGTGGCCGATTATGGCATGGCCTGCTCGCCGCTGGTCGTGGGCGAGATGGTGGTGGTCACACCGGGTGCTCCGGGTGCCGCTGTCGCCGCGTTTGGGCTGCAGGATGGTACACAGATCTGGACCGCCGCAGACGGACCGGCGGGGTACTCGTCACCAGCACTGATCAAGGCCGGAGGTCGATTGCAGGTGGTCGCCTTCCTGGGCGACAAGGCGGTGGGGCTCGATCCTGACCGGGGGACTCCGATCTGGAACTACCCCTACAAGACCGACTACGACTGCAACATCGCCACTCCGCTGCTCCACAAGGGTCACGTGTTTCTCTCGTCAGGAGAAAACCACGGCAGCGTGATGCTGGAACTCAAGAAGACAGGAACCGGGCTGGCTCCCTCGGTCGCCTGGCAAACTCAGGGACCCGGTGCCGACATGCGCAACGAATGGCAGACGTCGATCCTGCTGGGCGGATTCCTGTACGGCATGGACAACGTCGGCGGTGCCGGCCCGATCACTCACCTCGGCTGCCTCAACGCCACAACCGGCAAGCTGGCCTGGAAGAAGACCCGCTTCGGCAAAGGCAACCTGATTGCCGCCGATGGCAAGCTGTGGATCAGCACGCTGCGAGGAGAACTGGTGCTGGTGGCTGCTTCGCCCAAGGGGTTCCGTGAACTGGCTCGAGCCGAGGTGCTCGGACCGACCAGGCAGGCACCCTCGCTGGCACACGGCAAGCTGCTGATCCGCGACGACGCCGAGATCGTCTGCCTGGACATCAAGAAGCCCGCCGCTCGGTAGAGCACCGTCAGCAGCCGACCCGACCCCGGATTCAGCCCCAGGAAGGCCCCGCGCAGATGCCAGCCGAACTGCTCGATCGCGAGGAGTATGTCGAGCAGGTGTACTTCTTTCGGGCCTACCGCGATCGACTCGCCGACGCGGTGCCCTCGCAGGAAATCCTCGCCCAGGTCCGCGAGGAACTGCTCAGCACCACGCGGCTGCCGGTGGCCCTGGAAGTGATCGAGGGCGAGTTGCTGTTGCGGGGTCAACTGGTCGACGGAATGCTGCACCTGGGCCACTACTTCACTCCGTTTCAGATCTTCGTGATCGGTCAGTCCGAGGATGAGAAGGCGAAGTTCGACCAGTCCACGGCGCTGCACGTGCTCGAAAAGGAGGCCGAGTACCGGGCCGGGGAACCGACTCCGCAGGGGCTGTTCATTTATCACTTCGAGGCGATTTCGCGGAACCACCTGGGGTACGACCGGGGTCTCGAGGCGGTCGCCGCCGATCCGATCTACAGCGAGGACTTTCGCGAGTGGATCCTGAAGATCCGGACCGAGCTGGGGACGATCGACTTTGCCGACATGATCTATTTCCGCAGCGAACAGATGGTCGCCGACCAGCGACGCCGGCGGGGGGTCGACGACTGGCAGGCCGAATACCCGATCCTGTTCGGTCTCAAGGAAGGCCGCATCGCCATGGCCAACCGGGGCAAGGATCCGCTGTACATGTTCGCCGCACTGCAGCGGCAACTGCACTACCCCCAGGTGCCCAGGACCAGGCGGGCCCAGGACGTCGAGTTGGAACCGGTGCTGGAACGTCGACTGCAGACGATCGAAAAGCGGCTGCAGCTGGCCGAATCGGAACTCAAGGGAGGCGTCGATCTCTCGGAATTCTACGCCAGTCCCGAGGACGGACCGGATCCGCCAGATGCGTGAGCCATCACAGTCCCCCGAGATGCTCGACGGGCACCTCTACGACTACCCGGCCTACTACGACCTGATCTTTGGCAGTGATTGTGCGGCGGAGTTGTCGTTCTTCGAGGACTGTTTCGAGCAACTTGCCGGGCGGACGGTTCGGCGGCTGTTCGAACCGGCGTGCGGCACCGGCCGATTGCTGCACCGGCTGGCACGATCGGGCTACACCGTGGCCGGCAATGATCTCAACCCCCACGCCATCGCCTACTGCAACGCGCGGCTGCAGCGGGCCGGCCTGGAACCCTCGGCCCACGTGGGCGACATGTCCGATTTTCGCCTCCGCCCAAAGGCCGACGCCGCCTTCAACACGATCAACAGCGTTCGGCATCTCGACAGCGAATCCGTCGCACGCCGGCACCTGCAGTGTGTCGCTGATGCCCTGGCACGGGGGGGGATCTACCTGCTGGGTCTGCACCTGACCCCGACTCGCGGACCACGGGACATGGGCGAAACGTGGACCGCCCGACGGGGACACCTGGCCATCGTCTCGAACCTGCAGAGCCTCTCGATCGATCGACGGCGGCGGGTCGAGGAGTTCGAAATGACATTTGACGTCTACACGCCGACCCGCCATCGCCGCATCGCCGGGATTCTCAGCTACCGCACCTACACCGTCCGCCAGATCCGGCAGCTGGTCGCTTCGGTGCCCCAGTTCGAGTGGATCGAGTCGTTTGATTTCGCCTACGATATCTCCCGACCGATCCGCGTCGATGCCGAGACCGAGGACATCGTGCTCGTGCTGCGGAAGCGTTGACCGGGCCACGGATCCCTGCTGCACGCATCCATGCTGATTGACCCGTTTCGGTCACAGATCGTAGAATAAGACTGCGATCAGTCCTCCCGCCGTCCCGTCCCGGGAAGGCCGCTGCCTCCTGCCCCAACCCCTGGTACCAGCCCATGCGACCTGTCCTGGCTGCCTTGGTCGTGCTGTGGACCGCGCTGGTGGTATCGGCCGACGAGCCGCTGCTGGTGCGGCCCGACGTGGTCAGGCTGGGATCTCCCGAGGACACGGTCCAGGTGCTGGTCGAATCCCGGCGTGGTGACCGGGTTGTTGATCGGACTCGAGACGCGAAGTGGTCGGTGGTGGACCCGGCGACTGCGAGGGTGAACCAGGACGGCCTGGTGAGTCCGATGAGAGATGGCCGCACTCGGATCCGGATCACCGTGGGCCAGGCCACGCGGACGATCGATGTCCAGGTCGTCGGAGTGTCTCAACCGGCTCCGTTGTCGTTCCGCGACGACGTGATCCCGATTCTCAGCAAAGCCCGCTGCAACTCGGGCGGATGTCACGGCAAGGCCGAGGGGCAAAATGGGTTCAAGCTGAGCATATTCGGGTTCGATCCCGAGGCGGATCACGCGGCACTGGCAAAAGAAAAACGGGGCGGCCGGGTCTCACCGGCGGTGCCCGACAGCAGCCTGCTGCTGACCAAGGGCGCCGCCACGGTGCCTCATGGCGGAGGCCGTAAGCTGGTGCCCGGCGGGCATCGCTACCGCCGCCTGCAGAGGTGGATTGCCGAGGGGGCCCAATTCGACGTGCCGGGCCGGGTGTGTACCTCGATCCAGGTCGACCCTCCCCACCGACTGCTCGATACCCGACAGCAGCAGCAGCTCAGAGTGACCGCCACCGACGCCAGTGGCCAGACCTGGTGCGTGACGGCCGAGGCGGAATACGAGTCGAACAACGAGGTGATCGCCGGGGTCAATCGTCGCGGGCTGGTCGTCTCGACCGAGGTCCCCGGAGAAGCGGCGATCCTGGTGAGGTACATGGGCCAGGTGGCCGTCAGCCGCATCACCCGGCCTCAGCCGGGGATCGTCTTCCAGCGACCTGCCGAGCACAACTTCATCGACAAGCACGTGTGGGATCGGCTGAGTGCACTGGGGATCCCGCCCAGTGAACTCGCCGACGATGCCACCTTCATGAGGCGTGCTCACCTCGACACGATCGGCACGCTGCCCACCTCGCGAGCCGTGCGGGCCTTCCTGGCCGACAAGACGCCGGGCAAGCGAGACGCACTGGTGGCGAGACTGCTCGAACGCGACGAGTACGCCGACTACTGGGCGATGAAGTGGGCCGACGTGCTGAAGGTCGACAACCAGAAACTGAAGCCCGAGGTGACGGTGGCCGTCACGAGATGGCTCAGGCGGCAGATGGCAGAGAACGTGCCCTATGACCGGTTCGTCGACGAGATCCTGACCGTGCGAGGAACGACCCGGGACGAGACCCCCGCTGCGGTCTACCTGTCGCTGGTCTCGCCCGAGGAACTGTCCCGCTCGTTCAGCCAACTCTTCCTGGGCGTGCGGATTGCCTGTGCTCACTGTCATCACCACCCCTTCGAGAAGTGGGGGCAGAAGGACTACTTCGCACTCGCCGGGTTCTTCACCGGCGTCAAACGCAAAGGGGCTCCCGGCGGTGCCCAGAAAATTCTCGATGTCCCCGGCTCAGATCTCAAGCACCCCCGCAGCGGTGAGCTGGTGCCCACGGCCGGCCTGGGCAGCCAGCCGATCACGCTCAAGGACCCCACCGCTCGGCGAGCGGCACTGTCGCACTGGATGACCTCGGCCCAGAACCCCTTCTTCGCCCGCACCATCGCCAACCGGCTCTGGGCTCACTATTTCGGTCGCGGTCTGGTCGAGCCGATCGACGACCATCGCGCGACGAACCCCGCCTCGAACGAAGAACTGCTCGACGCCCTCGCCGCCCATCTCCGCGCCAAGAACTACGACCTCAAGGCCTTCACCCGCACCCTGCTCGCCTCACGGGCCTACCAGCTCTCCAGTTCCACCCTGCCCGACAACGAACTCGACGACCAGAACTACTCGCACGCTTCGCACAAGGCGTTGCCCGCCGAGGTGCTGCTCGACGCGATCTGCCAGTCGACGGGTGTGCCCGAAGAGTTCAACGGTTGGCCGCGGGGTTCTCGGGCAATCGAGATCTGGGACAACCGCCTGCCGTCGTACTTCTTCCAGATCTTCGGTCGGCCTCAACGGGTCACCGTCTGCGAGTGCGAACGGGGCAACGAGCCAAGTATTGCTCAGGCCCTGCACCTGATGAACTCGCCCGAGTCCTTCCAGAAGATCCGTCATCGGGACGGCCGGGCCGCCCGGCTGGCCGCCTTGAAGTTGACCGACGACCAGGTGCTGGACGAGTTGTTCCTGGCGACGTTGTCGCGGCTGCCCACCGACGGTGAACGGACGTTGCTGGCCGTGGCGTTTCGAGAATCGCCCGGAAAGCGTCGAGCGGCGATCGAGGATGTCCTCTGGACACTCTTGAACACCAAGGAGTTCCTGTACAATCACTAGGCTGGCGTGGTCGATAAGAGTAACGGACCACTCCGGTAGGTTTGGGGATCGAGGAAAGCCATGTTGAGTCTTTCGCTGGGACGCTCATTCGGTGACTCTTGCGACGGCCTGTCTCGCCGCAATCTGCTGCGGCTGGGTGGCACCGGTGCCCTGGCCGGGCTGTCGTTGCCGACCCTGCTGGAACTCCAGGCCAAGGCGGCCTCGGGTGACGGGGCCCAGGCCAAGTCGGTGATCATGATCTTCCTGGAAGGCGGGCCCAGCCACATCGACATGTGGGACCTGAAGCCGAACGCTCCCAAGGAGATCCGTGGCACCTTCGACCCGATTGCCACCAAGGTCCCCGGCACCCGCATCGGCAACATCCTGCCTCGCTGTGCCAAGATCACAGACAAGTTCACGATCCTGCGTTCGCATAGTCATCGGGACAACGGCCACCAGACCGGCAGGCACTGGTGCCTGACCGGCCGAGCGCCGACGTTCGGCGATGGCCAGGCCAACTCGACGCCCTTCAACGAGGTCTACCCGTCGATTGGGTCGATGATCTCGCGAGAACTCGGACACACCGGCGACGTGCCTCCCTACATCTGCGTGCCCGAACCGATGGGGCCGGGAGGACCGGGGTTCTACGGGGCCAAGTTCGCTCCCTTCGTGATCGAAACCGATCCGGTGCAGCCGGACTTCCAGGTCCGAGACCTCAACCTCGCCGCCGGAACCAGCCGTCGCCGTTTTGACCTGCGGCGGAGACTGCTCTCGGGGGTCGAAAAACTCGCCGAGGGTCGCTCGGGACGCGGACGGGCCGCCTCGATGTCGACCTACTACGAAAAAGCACTCGAACTGGTCACCTCGCCCGGTGCACGCCGTGCGTTTGACATGAATTCCGAGAACCCCAAACTGCGGGCCGAGTACGGCCTGACGTCGCTGGGTCAGTGTTGCCTGCTGAGCCGTCGGCTGGTCGAGGCGGGATGCCGGTTTGTTGGGATCAGCCACGGCAGCTGGGACACTCACGTCGACAACTTCACCAGCCACGAAAAAGCGCTGGTGCCTCATGCCGACGCCGCACTCTCGACGCTGCTGAACGATCTCGAGGATCGGGGTCTCCTGGAGGAAACCCTGGTGATCATGTGGGGCGAAATGGGACGGACTCCCAAGATCAACGCCAACGCCGGGCGGGATCACTGGGCTCAGTGCCAGAGCGTGATCCTGGCCGGTGGCGGGATCAAGAGTGGTGCGGTCGTCGGGGCCTCGGACTCCAAGGCCATGTACCCGACCACCACGCCGGTGGGCATCCAGGACCTGATGCGGACCATCCTGGGCCAACTGGGCATCGACGTCGATCGCCAGTACCTGACGCCGCTGGGACGACCGGTCCCCCTGGTCACCGGCGGGAAGTTCGTCGACGAACTGGTCTAGGGCGTCGGGGTCAACTACCCCAGCAACGGTGCACTCATGCCGCAAGGCTCCCTGTTGACCCGAGTCGTCCTCGCGGCCGCCTGTTCGCTCGTGTCGATCGCTTCACCTCTGCCCGCCCAGGCCCCGGGCGTGGGTCACACCTTCCCGGCCGGAGCACCGGCGGGCTCGACGATCGAGGTCCAGCTGGGTGGCTACGATTTCACTCCCGATGTCGACTTCTTCCTGCACCAGTCCACTGCCACGCTGAAGACCAGCGGTCCACTGGGCCGCCTGCTGGTGGCTCCTCCCCCCTACTGGTTTGGTCCCAAGGGCCGGACCACCGCGTTCAAGATCCCTCGAGAACTGACCGCCACCTTCACCTTGCCCAGCGACCTGCCCCGCGGTCCCATCCACTGGCAAGTCGCCAATGCCAACGGAGCCTCGGGCACGGCGGTCTTTTTTGTGGGCGACGGTCCCGAGGTGCTCGAGTCGCGACGCCAGTCCGAGGCCCAGTCACTGGGACAACTCCCCGTCACCGTCAACGGACGGCTCTCGCGAATCACCGAGGTCGATCTCTACACCCTGACCGCCACCGCCGACGGGTGCCTGAGTGTCGAACTCTACGCCCGTCGACTGGGAGCCAATTTCAACGGGACGCTCAAGGTCCGAGACGCCCGGGGGGCACTGCTGGCTGACGTGATCGACACTCGAGGTGAGGACTGCGCGGCCACGGTGTCGGTCAAGAAGGGACAACGCTACACCGTGGAAGTCGCCGACCTGGACCACCGCGGACACCGTTCGTTCGTCTATCGACTCGAACTGACCCCCGGACCTCGCCTGGTCACCAGCGTGCCCAGCGGCGGCAAGCCGGGTACAACCGCCGCGGTGACGTTCATCGGTTACGGCGTCAAGACCGGCACCGCACGTCTCGAAAGCCTCGTCAGCCAGGTCACTTTCCCCGCCGACACCTCCGGCCGCGGGTGGTTCGATTATCGACTAAAAACTCCCTTCGGCCAAACTCCTCCGCTGGCACTCCCCCTGGATGACCTGGTCGAGACAGTGGAACCGCTCACCGGAGGCGATCGCACGCTGGCCCCCGGCACCGCTGTCACCGGAAGGCTGGCCCGGCCCGACGAGGTCGACGAGTACACCCTGGAGGCCAAGGCCGGGCAGCTGTTCCGGCTCGAAGCGGTGTCGACACAGATCGGCACGCGGCTGGATCCGGTGCTGAGTGTGCTGGACGCCAAGGACAAGCAGCTGGCGCTCAACGATGACTTCGGCGGGACACTCGACGCCGGACTCGACTTCAAGGCCCCCGCCGACGGCACCTACCGCGTCCGCGTGCACAACGGCACCGGCGTGGCTGGCCGACTCGACTCGGTCTACCGCCTGACCGTCGCAATTCCGCGACCCGGCTTTGCACTCTCGATGCCCCAGTCCTTCGTCGCCCCCGTCGGCGGTAAGGCCCCCCTGACCCTCTCGTGTACCCGCACCGGAGGCTTCAACGAGGAGATCGTCGTCACGCTGGGTGGCCTGCCCGCAGGGGTCAAGGTGCCCGCGGAGATCAAGATTCCCAAGGGGAAGCCGTCGGTGAAGTTCGACGTCGAGGTGGCAGCCACGTCGGGCACCGATGTCGTGTTTCTGACGGCAACCGGAAACGCGATGGTCGACAAGAAACTCCTCAGCGTGAAGGCCCGCAGCCGCTTCTCGGGCAATCTGGTCGCTCGAAAGGCCACCGCCCGGTTCGACAACCGCATGCTGCTGGTCCGCAAGCTCGACTCCCCCGCGACACTCGAACTGATCGACCGCAACCGGCAGCGTCCGGTGCACCGGGGCACGACCTATCCGGCCGATTTCATCGTGAAGAGGGACAAGGGCTACACCGGAGCGATTCGCGTGCGGATGGCCGCCACGCAGCAGCGCCGGGTCCAGGGCATGCAGGGGCCGGTGCTGAAGGTGCCCGACGGAGCGGCACAGGTGCAGTACCCCTGCTTCATGCCCGAGTGGCTCGAGACGGACCGCACCACGCGGATGATCGTCCACTCGGTCGCCATCGTCGCCGATGCCAAGGGACGCAAACGCCACATCATCAAGGCGTCGACCGGCAGCATCACCATGATCCTCGAAGGAGCACTCCTGAAACTCGCTCACCGGGCCGGCGAATTGACCGTGTCGCCTGGAGGCAGTTTCGAGATTCCCGTCTCCGTGGCTCGCTCGGCCAAGCTCCAGGAAACCACCACCGTCCGCATCGAGCCGCCCGAGGCACTCAAGGGCCTGATCAAGGCGCAGACGCTGACTCTGAAACCCGGCCAGAAAACCGCGACGCTGAAGGTGATGACCCTGCCCGATGACAGGCTGAGCGGTGACTGGGAGATCAAGCTGGTCGCCACCGCACTGCAGGATGGTCGCTGGCCAGCGGTGTCCATCACGATGGTCCCCGTCCGCTTCCAGGCTGCCACACCATGAGACTCAACCGCCGAGAATTCCTCACCACCACCGCAGCCACCGCAGCCACCGCCACCACCGGGCTCGGCCTGCTGTCTCCCTGGCTGTGCAATCGTGTCGAGGCGGCTGATGCGGGCAAGTTGAGAATCACCGGGATCGAGTGGGACGAGATCCTGGTGCCCTACCACTCCTTCAACAGCCAGGCGCTGTTCCGGTACCACGGCAGAGGCCTGCAGTTGCGGACGATCTTCCGCGTCCGGACCAATTCGGACCTGGTCGGCCTGGGCGAGTCGTGGGGGGCGGCGTCGATGACCGACAAGGAGATGGCGCGGTACGTGGGGACCAGTCCGTTCCAGTGGCTGGGGGATCGCCGCAACCTGTTTCTGAACATGGCGCTGTACGACCTGATGGGCAAGTCGCTGGGCCTGCCGGCCTGGCGGTTGATCGGCCCGAAAGTCCGCGACCGGATCCCGGTGGCCGCCTGGACGGTGTCGCGATCGGGTGATGAGCTAGCCGAGGAGATCCGGCAGGCGGCCAGCCGCGGATATCGATGGCTGAAGTACCACATCGACCAGGTGCACAACGTCATCGACCAGGCCCGGGCGATGCAGAAGGTCGCCCCCCGCGGGTTCCGCGTGCAACTCGATTTCAACGCCAACGCCGCCTACAAGGACATCTCCCCCATCCTCAGGGAACTCGGCAAGTTCCCGGTGATCGGTCGGATCGAGGATCCCATCGCCACGGCCGATCGCGACGGGTACCGCAAGCTGATCGCCGAGTCGGAGATCGAGTTGTTGATCCATCACGGCCCGGTCAACTACCTGGTCGACAGGGCCTGCGACGGCTACATGGCCGGTCACGCTCCGATCGGGCATGCGATCAAGGTGGCCGGCGTGTCCGAGGAGTCGGGGCTGCCGTTCATGCTGCAGCAGGCCGGCGGGCAGATCAACCAGGCCTTTTTGGCTCACGAGGTGGCGGTCTTCCCCAGTGCCACGATCGATCACGTCAACCTGGCCCACCTGTGGACCGACGATGTCACCACCACTCGGACGAAGGTGACCAACGGCACGATCCCCGTCCCCCGCGGCCCGGGGCTGGGCCTGAAACTCGATCCCGAAAAGCTGGAAAAGTACAAGAAGGCTCCTCGGCCCAGCTACCAGCCCTTCCTGGTCAAGATCACCTACCCCGACGTGATCATCATCGTCCGCCACGACGCTCACCGGCCCGGCTGCACCGACAACCTGAGGTTCCTGGGCCGGTTGATGAAGGGTCAGCTGGGGAAAGACCCGATCCCGGGGCCGCGTCCGGGATACGCCAACCGCGTGACCTGCCAGTTCCTGGACCGGAAGAACTGCGGCGAGTTCGACCGGTACTGGAAGGCCACCAAGCGAGGCGCCCTGCTAGTGGATCCGCTGGGCCGCTGAGCTGGGCTAGATCGTGCCACCATAGATGGCGTTGCTGCCGAGCAGTTCTTCGATCCGCAGCAACTGGTTGTACTTGCAGATCCGGTCGGTCCGGCTGGCCGAGCCGGTCTTGATCTGGCCGGTGTCCAGCGCGACGGCCAAATCGGCGATCGTCGTGTCTTCGGTCTCGCCCGAGCGGTGGCTGATCACCGCCGTGTACCCGTTCTTGCCGGCCAGCTTCACCGCCTCGATCGTCTCGGTCAGAGTGCCGATCTGGTTCACCTTGACCAGGATGCTGTTGCCCACACCCTTCTCGATCCCGTCGGCCAACCGCTTGACGTTGGTGACGAACAGGTCGTCACCGACCAGCTGGCAGCGGTCGCCGATTGCGTCGGTCAGCAGCTTCCAGGTGTCCCAGTCGTCTTCAGAGCAGCCATCTTCGATCGAGCAGATCGGGTACTTGTCGACCCAGTCGGTGAGCAGTTCGACGACCGCTTCGGGATCGACGTCCTTGCCGTCGAGGTGGTAGAGGCCGGTGTCGGTGTCGTAGAACTCGGTCGCGGCACAATCCAGTGCGATCTGGACCTGGCCGCCGGGCTCGTAACCGGCCTGCTCGATCGCTTCAAGAATCGCCGTGATGGCCGCCTCGTTGCTCTCGAGATTCGGAGCAAACCCGCCCTCGTCTCCGACGGCGGTGTTGAGTCCCTGTGCGGAGAGGACCTGCTTGAGGTTATGAAAGATCTCGGCTCCACAGCGAAGTGCCTCGCTGAAACTCTCGAACCCCAGCGGCATCACCATGAATTCCTGGATGTCGATCGAATTGTCGGCGTGTTCTCCGCCGTTGATGATGTTCATCATCGGTGCCGGCAACCGGTTGGCTCCGACTCCACCCAGGTAGCGGAACAGCGGCAGGTACGAACTGCGTGCTGCCGCGTGGGCCGAGGCGAGTGAGCAGGCCAGGATCGCGTTGGCTCCGAGGTTCGACTTGGTCTCGGTGCCGTCCAGTTCGAGCATCCTGCGGTCGATCTCGACCTGGTTGGTCACGTCGAGATCGATCAGCACGTCGACGATGCGGCTGTTGACGTTGTCGACGGCCTGGCGGACTCCCTTGCCGAGATAGCGGCTCTCGGCGTCGGTATCGCGGAGTTCATGAGCCTCGTGCTGACCGGTACTGGCACCGCTGGGCACCGCCGCCCGACCCACCACGCCCTCTTCGGTCGTGATGTCCACTTCGACGGTCGGATTTCCTCGACTGTCGAGGATCTCGCGGGCGCGGACGGCCGTGATTGCTGTACTCATCGCGTGCTGTTCCTGCTGGGTGGCGTCTGCGGTTCCGTTGTAGCAGGTGACGTGGAGTGCATCCACGACGCGTACAGACGCCTGTGTTTCGAGAGCATCGACCGGTCCCGGGGCGTGGCAGCAGCGGTTGACCCGAGGCCCTCGGAAGCGGAGTTGCCGGGGAATCCGGCAGGAACGGGCACGTCGCCGCGGGGGGCCGGACCCTGTAGAATAGGCCCTGCTGACTCCTGACGGGATCAACGCCATGAGCCGAGTGCTCGAACCCATGGACCCTCAACTGACCTCGATCCAACCCGGTGGCGGGGTGGTGATCCGTCTCGAGCTGGCCTGGGGCGTGCTGCGACGGCTGTGGCTGAAGACCTTCCGACGTGGCTACCTGAAGCGGATGGCAGACCTCAGGCAGGGTGAAGGCAACCCGTGTCCCCACGAGGTGCTCGATCCACGCGACCTCAAGTTCCATCGCAACCAGCCCGGTTACTGCTGGCGACTCCAGGACGACCCCTTCGCCTGGCGTGACCGGTTGCCGTTTGTGCGAGTTGGCCTGGCCGAATTGCTGGTCTTTTCGGCCATGACCTGGGGCCCCGCGGTGGGGATGGCCGGGTGGCTGATCTCGGGTCGATCGATCCCACCGGCCTGCTGTCCCGACTGGGTCGGCTGGATCTGCGTGGCGTTGCTGGGTGGCGTGGGACTGGTCATCGCCTGGTTCTTCCGCAACCCCAACCGCATCCCCCCCGACGACCCCGACGCGGTCCTCTCGCCCGCCGACGGCAAGGTGGTGGAGATCCGCGAGATCGAACACGAGGAGTACATCGGCGGCCCGGCGGTCCAGATCGGCATCTTCCTGTCCCTGTTCAACGTCCACGTCAACCGCAGCCCTCGACCCGCCCGGGTCATCGGACTCAGCTACCGCCGTGGCAAGTTTCTCAACGCCGGACGGCCCGAGGCGTCCCAGGAAAACGAGCAG
Source organism: Planctomycetota bacterium (assembly GCA_963580005.1). Lineage (GTDB taxonomy): Bacteria > Planctomycetota > Planctomycetia > Planctomycetales > Planctomycetaceae > UBA8437. Next base: position 5,003 of record CAUZJR010000059.1, on the reverse strand, counting down.
CTGGCGGTGAGACTCGAGGAGACCGGTGGCAGCGAGCGGCCTCTGATCGTGAGGCAAATCACCGGGCTGATCGCTCGACGAATCGTCTGCTGGTTGAAGCCCGGTGACACGTTGTTCTCGGGTGAGGTGTTTGGGATGATCAAGTTGGGGTCAAGGACCGAGCTGGTGCTGCCTCGCGAAGAGGGTCTCGAGCTGGTGGTCGAACTGGGTCAGATGGTGCAGGCCGGAACCAGCGTGATGGCTCGCTTCGCCTCGGATCGTCCTCGAGGAGACGCATCATGAAAGGCCGCCGCAAGCTGTTTGCCGTCTTGCCGACGATGCTGACCCTGGGCAACCTGATCTGCGGGTTCGGCTCGATCACGATCTCGGCCAAGCTGGTGCAATCCGACAACACGCTGCCCTTCCTGGCACTGCTGGGTACCACCGCGGCACGCGAGGGACAGGGGCTGCTGATCGCGGCGGTGCTGATCTACGTGGCGATGATCTTCGACGCCTTCGATGGCAGCGTGGCGAGGTTGACCAATCAGACGAGTGAATTCGGAGCCAATCTCGACAGCCTCTGCGACGTCGTCAGTTTCGGCATCGCTCCGGCCTTCCTGATGCTGCAGTTCACCCGGATCTACGCTCCTCACTCTCTGTGGGAGGACCCCGGCAGCCACCTGCAGCGGTTGCTGTTTGTGATCGCCGCGTTGTATGCCGTCTGTGCCGCTCTGAGGCTGGCGAGGTTCAATTCCGAGACCGACGAAGAGGACACTCACGCCGAATTCAGCGGCCTGCCCTCGCCGGCAGCCGCCAGCGTGGTGGCCAGTATCCCCATCTCCTACCTGCTGCTGGTGCGGTCGACCGAAGAATCCAACGCGGCGGTTGCCAATTGGGCTGGTCATGCACTGCAACTGGTGTTGCCGCTGGTCACGCTGGCCGTGGCCTGCCTGATGGTCAGCCGCATTCGCTATGTGCACGCTGTCAATCACCTGTTGCGTGGCCGCCGGGGACGTGCCCACATGATCAAGTTGGTCTTCGCACTGGCGGTCGTGTACTGGCAACACGAGATCGCGATCCCGTTGATCCTCTGCTGGTACGCCTTCGCGCCGCCGGTCCGATCGCTGTTCCTGATGGTGTTTTCGCGGCGGCTTCCCAAACCGACCGAAATCTGACAGATTCACTCCATGTTCACAGGCCTCGTCGAAGCACGCGGATCCGTCATCGAACTGGTCGACGATCCGCCGGGACGGAGACTGAAGGTGGAAGTGGGGGGGCTGTGGGCTGCCGAGTCTTCAGCCGGCGACAGCGTGGCGATCAACGGCTGCTGCCTGAGCGTGGTGGAGATCGGGGAGTCGAGCCTGGAGTTCCAGGCCGGGCCCGAGACCCTTGCCCGCACCAACCTCGGACAACTCACACCCGGTGCCCCCGTGAATCTCGAACGACCACTCCTCGCCACAGGGCGGCTGGGAGGCCACTTCGTGCAGGGGCACATCGACTCAACAGCCCGCGTGGTCGATGTGACCCGCGACGGTGAGTGGGTGACGATGTGGTTCGAGGTGCCCGCCGCGCTGGCCGTGCAACTGGTGCCCAAGGGCTCGGTTGCCGTCGACGGCGTCAGCCTGACGGTGGTCGATGTCGAGGCCAACCGGTTCAGCGTCGCCCTGATTCCTCATACACTCGACCTCACCACCCTGGGCGTTCGAGGCGCGGGAGGGCATGTGAACATCGAGACCGATGTCTTGGCCAAGTATGTGCAGAAGCTGGTCAGTGGAGACCAGGCCGACCAGGCCGACTCTGGGGGCCACTGCTCATGAAGAACGCCGTTCGGCAGACTCGCAGCCACCTGATGGAACTCTTCGCCCGACACGGCTTTCATCCTCGGACCGACTTCGGCCAGAACTTCCTGATCGACCTGAACCTCGTCGATCTGCTCGCCCGCGAAGGACGGCTCGGACCCGACGACGTGGTGCTGGAAGTCGGCACCGGGACCGGCAGCCTGACCGCACAACTCGCGGCGTTCGCCGCGGAGGTGATCACTGTCGAAGTCGACAGCCGGATGGTGCAACTGGCTCACGAGGTCGTCGACGGACTCTCCAACGTGACGCTGCTGCACCAGGACGCACTCGAGAACAAGAACCACCTGGCTCCTGAAGTGCTCGAGCTGATTGCCAGGCGGCTGGAGGAGGATCCCCGTCGGCGGCTGAAGCTGGTGGCCAACCTGCCCTACAGCATCGCCACCCCCATCGTCTCGAACCTCGTCGCCACCGAGATCGACTGGGAACGGATCGTGGTGACGATCCAGTGGGAGCTGGCCGAACGGATGACCGCCTCGCCGGGGACCCGCGAATACGGAGCACTCTCGGCCTGGCTGCAGGCTCAGTGCCACGTCAAGACGCTCAGGCGATTGCCGCCAACGGTCTTCTGGCCGCGGCCGAAGGTGCAGAGTGCGATCGTCAGGCTGGTGCCCGACCCCTTCGGCAGGCGACGGATCATCGACCGAAGCTTCTTTCTGGATTTTCTGCGTCGAGGGTTTCACCTGCGGAGGAAGCACTTCCGGGGAGTGCTGGCCGGGATGTACCGCAAGCAGATCACCAAGCCGGAGATCGACTCGGCGATGGCCGAAACGGGGATCCCCGAGAAGACTCGAGCCGAACAAATCGATGTGGCTGGTCTGGTGGAACTGGCCAATCGTCTGTATCAAAGGATCAACTCGCAAAACGACGACAAGCAGGGAGTCTGACGCCATGGACAGTCGGATCGCCTACCGCGGTTACACCTTCGACGACGTGCTGCTCGAACCGCTCTACAGCGCCATCCTGCCCTCGCAGGTCGATGTTGGCAGCCAGCTGACTCGGAACATCCCCCTGCACCTGCCGGTGGTCAGCAGCCCGATGGACACGGTCACCGAGAGCGACATGGCGATCGGGTTGGCCCAGGAGGGTGGGATCGGGATCATCCACAAGAACATGACCATCGAGCAGCAGGCTCTGGAGGTCGAGCGGGTGAAGCGGAGCGAGCACGGTGTGATCGTCGATCCGGTCACGCTGCCACCGGATGCGACCGTCTCCGAGGCGTCTCGGATCATGGACGAACGCAATATCGGAGGCGTCCCGATCACCGTAGACGGACTCCTCAAGGGAATCCTCACCCGCAGAGATCTCAGGTTCCTCGATTCTCCGGAGACGAAAATCGAGGAGGTGATGACCAAGGACAACCTGGTGACGGCCGCCGCGGAGACCACTCTCGAGGACGCTCAGAAGATTCTGCTGGAAAACAAGGTCGAGAAACTGTTGTTGGTGGATCGAGATTACCGATTAAAAGGATTAATCACGATCAAGGACATCGACAAGACCCTGAGGTTTCCGCTGGCGTCGAAAGACACTCGAGGACGCCTGAGGGTCGGTGCTGCGGTCGGCGTAATGGATTACGACCGGATCGAGGCGCTGCTCGAAAAGGGTGTCGATGTGCTGGTCGTCGACAGTGCCCATGGGCACTCGAAAAACGTGGTCGATACGGTCAAGGAGATCAAGCGACGGCACGAAATCGACGTGATTGCCGGAAATGTGGCCACCACCGAAGGAGCTCGTGACCTGCTGATGGCAGGAGCCGACGCGATCAAGGTGGGAATCGGGCCCGGTTCGATCTGCACCACGCGGATCATCTCCGGTGTCGGAGTCCCACAACTGACGGCGATCGTCAACACGGCCAAGTCCATCGCAGATTCCAACGTGCCGATTATCGCTGACGGAGGGATTCGTTACAGCGGAGACATCACCAAGGCGCTGGCCGCAGGGGCCCACGTCGTCATGCTCGGCGGACTGCTCGCCGGACTCGACGAAAGCCCCGGCGAACTGATCCTCTACCAGGGCCGCAGCTTCAAGCGGTACCGGGGCATGGGATCGCTGGGAGCCATGGTCCAGGGCAGCAGCGAACGATACCGGCAAAGCGGGAACGAGACAGGACAAAACAAGGCCAGGAAACTGGTGCCCGAAGGGGTCGAGGGACGAGTGCCTCACAAGGGACCACTCAACAACTTCCTCTACCAATTGATCGGCGGCCTGAGGGCCGGCATGGGTTACCTGGGAACCAAGACAATCTCGGAGTTGAGGACGGAGTCGCGATTCATTCAGATTTCGCCGGCCTCCGTCAGGGAGAATCACCCCCATGACATCGCGATTACTCAAGAAGCACCCAATTATACGGCCGAGCATTCGCCGATGGAGGCGACCTGATCTGCTGGTGGGCCCACTCGCCCTGGCAATCGCCGTAATCGGGATCACCACCTCGACCAGCTACGCCGAAGAACCCGCACCGGCCTTCGTACCGCCTCGAGTCGCGATCCAGGGATTCGCCGATCCGGTCTCATCGACAAGCACCAGGGCACCACTGATCTCGCCCGATCAAAGACCGGTCGAAACTCCAGACGCTGTCCCGGCCGCTGTCCCGGCACAAGCCCCGCTGCCATCGCAACAGACGCAGGTGCGGAGCATAGCCAGGCTGATCCAGGTGGCGGCCGAGCCGAAGGCTCCGATCGCCAGCGATCCCAAGCAACTCCGCAAGATCACCACGATCCGACCGTTTCAGGACTACTCGCCCCTGGGCCAGCCTGCGGTGAATCGCAAGCCCGAGGAGTTGAAGTTGGGAGGCGATGAGTTTCCCGAGCGACTCTTCGAGTCCCAGGTGTATCGCTGGAAGCCCTCGGACCTGCACCACTTCCCGCTCTACTTCGAAGACCCCCCACTGGAACGCTACGGTCACACTCACCACGAACTGCTGCAGCCGTTCATCTCGGCCCATCGCTTCGGCACCCAGTTGATCGGCCTGCCCTACCAGATGGCGATCGACCCGGTTCTCAAGAAGACCTACGCCCTGGGCTGGTATCGCCCGGGTGAGCCGGCTCCGATGCTGCTGTACCAGGTGCCGTGGAATTCCGAGGCGGCGGCCGTCGAGGCGGGGGTGCTCACCGGACTGTTTTTCCTGGTGCCCTAGCCTGATAGGCCTGATAGGCTGGAAACGCTGGA
>CAUZJR010000058.1:0-17716 GCA_963580005.1 Planctomycetota bacterium | reverse complement strand
CCGAGGCGTTCGCAAGCCGGGCAGCCTGACGGTCACCAGCGCCGTCCGGGGTCTGTTCAAGACCAACCAGTCGAGTCGAGCCGAGGTCATGTCGCTGATCAATCGCCGCTGAGCCGGGGTCGTTTGCACTCAAGAGAATCCTCGTGATCGCCCAGTTCGCCATCCGGCTGATCTGTGGAATGAGCCTGACGTGGTGCCTGATGCCCAGGCGAGATGTCAGCGACGGCTTCTTCCGGATCCAGATGCTGATCGTGATGGGACTCTCGGTCCTGGCCACCCTGGTCAGCCTCGGCGGATGGGATGCCTCGTTCCAGGCAACCACCGGAGGTCTCGACTCGCTGAGCGGGCCTCAGTTGGACAGCTGGCTGTACGGAACGACTGCCGTGCTGGCCTACCTCGGCAGCTTCACCTGGGCCTTGGGCCGACGTCGGGCCGGCACCGTCTGCATCGCCCTGATCTGTGGCCTCTCGCTGTTGCTGCTGATCGCTTCGGCCTGGGATCTCAACTCGAACTCGATTCCCCGGCAGCTCTTCCTGGTCGCCTCGGAACTGGCCACCTCGCTGCTGCTGGGTTCCGCGATGGTCAGCATGCTGCTGGGCCACTGGTACCTGACGGCCACCGGCATGCCATTGGCCCCCCTGGTTCGTCTCAACCTCGTGCTCGGTGCCGCCACGCTGCTGCGGATCAGCCTCGCGCTGGCCGGGCTGGTGCTGATCGGAGGACTTCCCGATTCGGATCACCAGCAACTGCTGCTGGTGCTGAGATGGCTGGCCGGACTCGTCAGTCCGCTGGTGGTCGTGGTGATGGTCCACAAGATACTCAAGTACCAAAACACTCAATCGGCCACCGGGGTGCTCTACGTCGGAGTGGTGCTGACATTGACCGGTGAGCTGACCGCCACCCTGCTGGCTCACGAATTGTCGGTGCCGATCTAGATCGATCTCGATCAACCACGAAATCCTGCTGGACCCACCATGCAACTCGACTTCACCTGTCCCAGCTGCCAGCAGTCCAGCCGAGTCTCCGACGGGCTCGACGAGAACCGCCTGGCCTGCCCGGAGTGTGACTTCGAGAGTCCGATTCCGGAGTCGTCCTGGGAGGGCGATCGGTTGGTCCGCTGCCTGGCGTGCGGTGAGCGGGACCTGTGGCGACAAAAGGACTTCCCACACAAGGTCGGGATCGCCCTCGTCGTACTCGGCGGTGTGCTCTCGACCATCGCCTGGGCCGAGTACCGGCCCGAGCTGGCCATTGGCATCCTGATGCTGTTCGCACTGCTCGATTTGGCGTTGTATAGTCTGATGAAGGATGTGCTGGTCTGTTACCGCTGTCAGGCTCGGCACCGGCTCGAGGGCCCGACCGACAGCTACTTGCGATTCGATCACGAGCGAGCCGAGCGGTATCGCCAGGAGGCTCTGCGGCAAGACCCACCCGACCCGGCCCAGTGATCTCCCGTCGGCCACCCCGCCACCGGGTGGCCTACACAGCCCCAGCTACCGATTCTCCCAACCAGTTCCCGGAGCCGCGAACGCGTGGACGAGCAACGCCAGCTGATGATCGAGGATCTTGGCAGCGTGCTCGAGGGCGAACTGCTCGTCGACCCGCTCTCGACAGCCCTCTACGCTAGCGACGCCAGTCTCTACCACGTCCCGCCCCTGGCCGTTGCCCACCCGCGGACTCGAGACGACGTGGTGGCGATCGTCAACTACGCGGCCGAAGTCGACCTGGGAGTGTTTCCTCGAGGGGCCGGCAGCGGAGTGGCCGGGGGCTGCCTGGGACCGGGCATCGTTGTCGACTTCTCAAGGTACCTGCACCGCATCCTCTCGGTCGACGCCTCGACCGTGACCGTCGAACCCGGAGTCGTTCTCGACGAACTCAACCGTTACCTCCGCCCGCTGGGCCGCTACTTTCCTCCCGATCCTTCAAACGCCCCGGTCACCACCATCGGCGGCATGCTGGCCGTCGACGCGGCAGGAAGCCGATCGGTCCGAGTCGGCTCGACTCGCGACCACGTCGAACGGCTCGAACTGGTCATCGGCGACGGGTCTGTGATCGAGGCGGGCAGCGAGAAACTGTTGAGTCGCGGGACCGGCGGACCGGCGAATCTGACCGACCCCTACCAGAGACTTTGTGACAACCTCGAGAGAATCCTGCGGGAAAACGAGGAGTTGATCGGCGAGTGGCAGCCGGCCCTGCCACGCAATTGCAGCGGCTACCACCTCCGAGGAGTCCTCGCCGACGACCGACTCGAACTCGCCCGCATGCTGGTCGGTTCCGAAGGTACACTCGGGCTGTTCACCCGCGCCACCCTGCACACTTCACCTCTGCCCGAACACCGCGGCATCGTGCTGCTGCTGTTCGGGACCCTCGAGGAGGCCACCCGGTGCGTTCAGGCCATCTCCACACTGCAGCCCTCGGCCTGCGACCTGATGGACCGACGAGTGCTGAGCCTGGGACGGGAATCGGATCTCCGCTTCTCTTCGATGATCCCCGCCGGCAGCGAGGCGGCGTTGATTGTCGAGCAGGTGGGGATGAGTGAACGCGAGACGCGTGAACGGATTGCTCGAGTCATCTCGGCGGCTCGGGCCACCGCCCAGTCGACACGGGTCGCCTTCGAAGCTCACGACTTCGACGGCGTCGAGTTCCTCTGGTCGCTGCCCCGTCGGATCGTCCCGATGCTGACACGGCTCAAGGGAGCCACCCGACCGCTGCCGTTTGTCGAGGACATTGCCGTGCCGCCCGAGCAGCTGCACGAATTCCTTACCGCCGCACAGCGTGTGTTTCAGGCTCACGAGGTCACCGCGTCACTGTACGCTCATGCCGCCGCCGGCCAATTGCACTTCAGGCCGTTTCTCCCGGCTCCGGCCGACGACTCCGGCCAACGGCTCGAAGAACTCGCAACCAGTCTCTACGAGGAAGTCTTCCGGCTGGGCGGAACCGTGAGCGGCGAACACGGAGACGGACTCTCAAGGACTCCCTTCCTCAACAAGCAGTACGGACCCCTGTGCCGTGTCTTCCAGTTCGTCAAGGACCTCTTCGACCCCCAGGCACGACTCAACCCGGGCAAGATCGTCCCGGCGGCGGGTGAATCGACCCCGCTCGAATTCCGGGCGTCTCAATTCAGTCGACCTCCCACAGACGGCTCGACCAACCCCACTCTCAAACCGACCCAGGATCCATCCGATCCTGACCTCGTGTCGTTGGGGGGTTCGTGGACCGCCGAGGAGTTCTCTGAGGCGGCCACCGACTGCAATGGCTGCGCCGCCTGTCGGACGATCTCTCCCCAACAGCGAATGTGCCCGTTCTTCCGGATCGATCATTCCGAACACGCCAGCCCCCGGGCCAAGGCCAACGCGATCCGCTCGGTGTTTGGACCACTGGGAACCGACACCCTCGTCTCCGAAGAACTCCGGCAACTCGCCTCGCTGTGTTTCAACTGCAAGCAGTGCCAACTCGAGTGCCCCGGCCACGTCAACGTGCCCCAGATGATGGTCGAAGCCAAGGCCGCCCAGGCCACCGTCGACGGGATGACTCGCGGCGACCGAACCGCCGCGGGGGTCCACGATCTGGTCGCATTGGGTGGGCTGATGCCGCGGGCGACCAATTGGCTGCTGGGTCAGCCTCCGGCCCGTTGGCTGATCGAGAAGCTGCTGGGCATTCACCGCGACCGCCGCCTGCCGGCCCTGGCACGACGCTCGTTCCTCCGCAGCCTGCCACGCCGCTGGTCATTTCGACCACGGCCCGGTGCCCGGCCCAAGCCGGTCGTCTACTTCGTCGATCACTTCGCCAACTACCACGACCCCGAACTCGCCACCGCGCTGGTGAGGATCCTGGAACACAACGACGTCCCGGTCTACGTGCCCCGCGACCAGTATCCCTCGGGAATGGCCCTGATCACCTCCGGAGACCTCGACTCCGCCAGGCGACTCGCCGAATGGAACCTCAGGGAACTCGGGGAACTGGCCCGAGAAGGTCACCGGATCGTCTGCAGCGAACCGTCCGCCGTCGTCTGCCTGCAGCAGGAGTACCCTCGACTGGTCGATCATCCCGACGCAGCGGCGGTCGCCGAACAGGTGGTCGAAGCCGGTACCTTCCTGGCCGAACTCCACGAGCACGGTCGGCTGTCGCTGGATTTCGAGGAACTGGACCTCGACGCCGGCTACCACACCCCCTGCCATCTCAAGGCGCTCGGCACAGAATCCTCGCTGCGGGAATTGCTCGGTTTGATTCCCGGATTGCGGGTTTCTACAATCGAGGCTGGTTGCTCGGGAATGGCCGGAGCCTGGGGAATCGCCAGAGACAACTTTGCGACCTCGATCGAGATCGGACGCCCGCTGATCAGCAGGATGCAACAGGGGGATTTCGGCATCGGTACGACCGAGTGCAGCGGATGCCGGCTGCAGATGCAGCAGGACTCCAGCACGCCGACTCTTCACCCCCTGAAACTCATGGCGCTCGCCTACGGCCTGATCCCGGAAATCGGCCAGAAACTGCCCGATCCCGCAAGCCCGCCTCGTCGCCGCTCACATCGCGAACTGGTCATCTCGTGAAACTCGCCGTCCAACTGTTTGCTCGCGCACGAGACCTCGCCGGCCGAGAACTCGTCAACCTCGAACTCGACGAAGGGGCCTGCGTCGCAGATCTCCGCACCGCCCTGGCCGAACAGGTGCCGCAACTGATCCCGCTGGCACAGGGACTGCTGATCGCCGTGGGAACCCACTACGCCGATAACCACGTCAGGATCGATGCCGATGACCCGATCGCCTGCTTCCCGCCCGTCAGCGGAGGATGATCGACGCCCCAACACCGCAGCAACACACCGCAGCAACACACCGCAGCAAAACACCGCAGCAAAACACCGCAGCAAAACACCGCAGCAAAACACCGCAGCAAAACACCGCAGCAAAACAGGCCACTCGATACACTCAAGATGATCCAACTCACACACGACCCGATTGACACCGCCGGGCTGACCGAGTCGGTCCGCGACCACGCTGCCGGAGCCGTGGTGCTGTTCCTGGGTACGGTCCGCGAATTGACCGATGGACGACGCACCCTGGCACTCGACTACGAAGCCTACCCCGAAATGGCCACGGCCAAGATGCAGGAACTCGTCGAGACGGCAAGCCGGAAATGGCCGATCACCGCAGCCGGCATCGTCCACCGACTCGGTCACCTCGAACTGGGTGACGTCAGTGTCGCCGTGGCGGTCAGCTGCCCGCATCGGGTCGAGGCCTTCGAAGCTGGCCGCTACCTGATTGACACGCTCAAGGAGATCGTGCCAATCTGGAAGAAGGAGAACTTCGACGACGGGACGACCGAGTGGGTCCACCCGGGCCTGGATGCCTCCAGCGACACCCCCTCAGATGCACAGGTCTCAAACTGACCACCACCACGGGATATCAGACCGCCCATGCCCTCCCAACACCCGCTCGTCGACACCTTCGGCCGAAAGCACAACAACCTCCGAATCAGCGTCACCGATCGCTGCAACATCCGCTGCTTCTACTGCATGCCGGCCGACAACGTCGAGTTCATGGATCGCAGTGAGCTGCTGACGTTCGAGGAAATCGAGCGGTTCGTGCGGGTGGCGGCGGGGCTGGGGATCAACAAGCTGAGGCTGACCGGGGGCGAGCCGCTGGTGCGGCGAGACCTGTCGGAATTGATCAGGCGGGTCTCGACGATCGAGGGCATCAAGGACATCGGGCTGACCACCAACGGCATCCTGCTGGCCGACCAGGCCAGCGATCTCCACGCCGCCGGACTCTCGAGAATCAATATCAGCCTCGATGCACTCGACCCGGTCCGCTTCAAGGAAGTCACCCGCCGCGAGGGCTACGAGAAGGTGCTCGAGGGGATCGAGGCGGCTCGCAGCACCGGGTTCGATCCGATCAAGATCAACGCGGTTTCGATCCGAGGACTCACCGAAGACCAGGTGGTCCCCTTCGGGCGGCTGGCCCGCGAGACTGGGATCGAGGTGCGGTTCATCGAGTTCATGCCGCTGGATGCCGACAACGCCTGGGAACGTGACCGCGTGCTGTTTGCCGCGGAGATCCGCGAACGGCTCGAGGCCGAATTCGGGCCGCTGACTGCTCTGGGTCGAACCGACCCGACCGCCCCGGCCAGCCAATTTGAGTTCGCCGATGGCAACGGACGCGTGGGATTCATCGCCTCGGTCAGCGAACCCTTCTGCGGCAACTGCAACCGCTTCCGACTGACCGCCGACGGAAAACTCCGCAATTGCCTGTTCAGCCTCGAAGAAACCGACATCAAGCAACTGCTGCGCGACGGTGACGACGCACAGAACGAACAAAGGATCGTCGAAACGATCGCGGCGTCGATTCATGCCAAGGCCGAGGGTCACGAGATCAACACCGCCCGCTTCATCCAGCCCGATCGACCGATGTACTCGATCGGAGGCTAGCCGGACCCCGCCCGTGCCCCGCATCTACCTCGACAACGCGGCCACCAGCCATCCGAAACCCGAGTCGGTCTACGCTGCCGTCGATCGCTACAACCGGTCCCTCGGAGCCGCAGCCGGTCGTGGAGGCTACCGGTCGGCCGTCGAGGTCGATGCGGTGCTGCGGACCTGCCGCAAGCGAGCAGCCGCGCTGCTGGGGGCCGAGTCGCCCGAACGGGTGGCCTGGACCTTCAACGCCACCGACGCACTCAACATGGCCCTCCATGGACTGCTCGAGACCGGTGACCACGTCGTCACCACCGCCGCAGAACACAACTCGGTTCTCAGACCCCTGGGCGCGCTGGTCGACCGACGCGGCATCGAACTGACCGTGGTCCCCGTTGATGCCTCCGGTCGCGTCGACCCCTCCGCGGTTCGAGACGCTCTCAAACCCAATACACGACTGGTCGCGGTTCAGCACGCGTCCAATGTCACCGGCTGCGTGCAACCGATCGAAGACATCGGCACCGATGCACATCACGCCGGGGTGCTGGTGCTCGTCGACGCGGCACAGACGGCCGGACACCTGCCCATCGACCTGGCCGATTGGCCGGTCGACCTGCTGGCCTCCGCCGGACACAAGGGACTGTTGGGGCCACTGGGCACCGGGCTGCTTTATGTGCGACCCGGGCTCGAGGACCAGTTGAACGGACTCAGGCAGGGCGGCACCGGGTCGCTCAGCGAAGAGGACCGACAGCCGGCGACCATGCCCGACCGACTCGAAGCCGGAAACGCCAACGCCCCCGGATTGTTCGGACTCGAGGCCGGGTTGGCGTGGCTCGAGGAGCGAGGGGTCGAGACGATTGCGGAGACCGAAGCGTCGTTGATCGAGAGGCTGCTGGCGGGGCTGGAGCCTCTCGAGAACATCTCGCTGGTTGGCCCCGGTCCCGATTCACCCCGTGTCGGAGTCGTCAGCCTCGTCTCCGAAGCACTCGAACCTCACGTGCTGGCCACGGTGCTCGACGAGTCATTCGAAATCCAGGCCCGAGCCGGGCTGCACTGTGCTCCCGGAGTGCACCGTGCGGCGGGGACCCTCGCAGGCGGTGGCACGTTGAGGCTCAGCGTTGGGCCCTTCACGACCGCCGAGGAGATCGACGCGGCCTGCGAAGCAATCGCAGCGGTCACAGCCGGCTAGCCCGCCTCCTCGAAACGCATCAGCTTCGGGACCGGGATCGTCAACCCGGTGATCGCGCGGTGACGGAACAACAGCGTCCGGGTGCGATGCCTGAGAAACCGGCAGGCCTCGGGAGCCGGCTCGGTCGCCAGGTACAGGTCGCACAACCGATCGGCCTGGTCATCGAATGTCGCCGCCCGTGATGAATGCATGTGGTAGCGACCGGGGAACCGGCGGTGGTCCCCGTCGAATTCCGGCCCCACGTGGTACAGCTCGTGAAAGACCGTCACCAGCTTCTCGCGGTACGTCAGTTCCAGGTATCGTGGCAGGCAGAAGGTGAGTATGTAGAGCCGCTCACGGCCCTCGACAACCAGCGGCTCGATCAGGTACCGCTGACCACGTCGCAGCCCCAACCGGGCTCCACCCTCGAACCGCAACGGAGTCAACTTGGCCCACAGACCATTCCGCCCGCCACGCCGCGAACGAGTCATGCAGACGGCCACGCGGTCCATGTCGATATGAGCCAACTCGGGGACCCTGCCGGAAATCTCCTGGCAGAGAGTCCGCATCGCGGCACAGAAATCGAAGTCCGGCGACTCAACCCGTTCGGTGGCCGAGCGGGAGGTGCTCGTCGATCCGGAAGCACCAGCGGGTGGTCGTACCAGCCGAACCAGACGGGGTGACGGACTACGAGCCGTCCGTTTTACCCTCGACATCCGCCTCGCCCTCCTCCTGAGGCTCGGTCTCGGCTGCCACGTCGTCGTCGCCCGCTGCATCCTCTTCAGCCGACTCGTCTGCCGATTCCTCGTCTGCCGATTCCTCGTCTGCCGATTCCTCGTCTGCCTCGGCCGACTCTTCCTCGGCCGACTCTTCCTCGGTCTCAGCGAGATCCTCGTCGTCCTCGACCTCCAGGCTCGACTCTCGCTTCTCGACCTTGTCGTCGTCGCCGACGAATTCGATCAATGCCTGTCGCCCGGCGTCTCCCAGCCGGACCGTGGCCAGCTTGATCACGCGGGTGTACCCCCCGGGTCGCTCGGCGAAACGATCGGCGAGTTCCTCGAAGAGGATCGAGACGGCTCGCTTGTCGCGGAGCATCGAAAAGGCACGTCGCCTGCAGGCCACAGCGGGTGCGAGTGCGGTGTGCCAGGGAGTGTATTCGGCTGAGTCGCGGAACTGCTTCCACTCGCTGCGTCCCTCGGGGTTGCCCACCTTCGCCGGCACGTCGGACTTGATCTGTGCCGCCGCCAGTTCATGCTGCCGCCCCTTCTTGGCCAGCGTCACCAGCTTCTCGACAAAAGGCCTCAGCTCCTTGGCCTTGGGCACCGTGGTTATGATCCGGCCGGCCACCTTGGCCCGCGTCGGATCATCCTCGTTCTGTTCGAGCGTACGGATCAGGCTGCAGGCCATGTTTCTCAACATGGCACGACGGTGAGAGGGGCTGCGGCCGAGCTTGCGGCCTCGCATTCTGTGTCGCATCGGTCAATCTGCGTCTGGGGACGGTGGGGTCCAGGTTGGTCGTAGTGATCGAGTGAATCGGTGTGGGGAATCTCAGGAGGGTGACGATCTGGCCACCTTCATGCCCAGTCTCAGGCCCAGAGATTCGAGCCGCTCGTTGACTTCATCGAGAGTCGTCTCGCCGAAGTTCCGCACGGTCAGCAATTCGTCCTGCGACCGCCCCACCAGGTCCCTCACCGTGGTGATGCCTTCGGACTCGAGACAATTGGTGGCTCGGACAGAGAGATTCAATTCGGCGAGGCTGCGGTTGAGAGTCTCTTCGAGTTCGAGATCGACGGGGCCGTAGCCGATCAACTCGGCCATTCCCTGCAACGCCGAATCCGGAGAAACCTCGGGGCCCGGCTCACGGTAGGTGACGAAGGGATTGAGGTGTTTTCGGAGAATCTTGGCGGCTTCCACGAGTGCCATCTCCGGCGTCACCACGCCGTTGGTCCAGATCTCCAGCAGCAGCCGATCGTAGTTGGTCCGCTGCCCGACCCGGGTTTCCTCGATCTTGTACCTCACGCGAATCACCGGCGAGAAGGTGGCATCGAGCGGGATCACACCGATCTCGGCCTCGAATTCCCCATCGCGGTCTTCGGCGGGGGTGTAGCCCCGTCCGTTCTTGACGGTCAACTCGGCGTGAAACGGTACGTCGTCGGTCAGAGTCGCAATCACCAGGTCGCCGTTGACCACTTCGACCTGTCCGTCGGTCTCGACATCGGCCCCGGTGATCACACCGGCGGTTTCCTTCTCGATGCGGATCGTCTTGGGAGTCGGGCTCTGGTTGTCGACGATCAGCGACTTGAAGTTCAGGCAGATGTCGGTGACATCCTCGACCACGCCGGGGATCGTCGTAAACTCATGCTGCACCCCCCGGATCCGAGCCTCGGTCACGGCACTGCCCTCGAGACTCGAGAGCAGAATCCGCCGCAGGCTGTTTCCGATCGTCGTACCGAACCCTCGCTCGAAGGGCTCGGCAACGAACAGGCCGTAGGTGTCAGTCAGTATTTCCTGATCGGGCATCACCCGGCTGGGCAATTCCAATCCACGCCAACGAATCCGCATCGCGACACATCTCCTATCGCTTCCCCAATCGCTGTCCGAGTCCCGATTCCCGCGTCGGCTTGCCCGGGCTGGTCCCGGTCCCACGCGAGTTCGCACTCCCGTTGTCACACGCGTCGTTTCTTTGGAGGACGGCACCCGTTGTGAGGCAACGGAGTAACATCCTCGATCACCTTGATCGTAATCCCGGCCGTCTGCAGCCCCGTAATGGCACTCTCACGGCCCGACCCCGGTCCCTTGACCCGGATCTCCATCTCCCGTACCCCCATCTTGGCCGCCTTTTCGGCACAGGTCTCGGCGGCCCTCTGAGCGGCAAACGGAGTGCTCTTGCGACTCCCCTTGAACCCACTCGTGCCAGCAGTCGCCCAGCACAACACATCACCGTTGGGATCGGTGATGGTCACGATTGTATTGTTGAACGTCGCCTTGATGTGGGCGACCGCTCTTGTCACGTTGCGTCGGACCTTCCGACGTTTGGCCTTTGCCACGGTCTGTTCCTCTCTTGAGTCGCTTCGGCCCAACCCCCACAGGAGCCAAGCCGGGCTGCCTCTATCTGTCTGTTCCTTATCACCGGGCCAAGCAGCAAGTCCGCCTAGCGAGCCATGTCCTTGACGCCCTTCTTACCGGCCACCGTCTTCTTGACCCCCTTGCGGGTCCGTGCATTCGTCCGGGTCCGCTGACCCCTCACCGGCAACCCGCGGCGATGCCGCAGGCCCCGGTAACATCGAATGTCCCTCAGTCGAGAAATCTCCTGCTGGACCTTTCGCCGCAGTGGCCCTTCGATCAGCACCTCCTTGTCGAGATGATTGCTGATCCGCACCACGTCGTCTTCGCTCAACTCGCCCGCCTTCGACTGCGGATCCAGCCGCAAGCGATGGCAGAGGTCCAAGGCCGTCGTACGCCCGATACCCAGCAGGTAGGTCAGCGAGACGTACGTCGCCTTGTCGTTGGGAATGTCTACGCCCTGGATTCGTGGCATCGTCTCACTCTCGCCCCGGGATGTCCCATTCCACAATCATCAACGGCATCGGTCTCGTACACCACTCGCACCGGGGATCCGATGAAAACCCCGACCGGCTCAATTTCAACCCTGCCGCTGCTTGTGACGGGGGTTGGACGAGCAGATCACGTAGATCCGCCCCTTGCGGCGCACGATCTTGCAATTCTCACAAATTCGCCTGACGCTCGAGCGCACCTTCATCGACACCGATCCTGTTCTTCTGAAGCGTCATCCAGACTGGATCTCGACGAGTATAGAGGTCGCCAAGGGCGATAGACAAGGGTACCCAAGCGAAATCCCACCCCGTCCCACGCCCCACGCCCCACCGGTCAGGACCGGGTCACTCCAGCTCAGCAGCGAGTCAGGATCTCGGCGCCCGCTTTAGTCACCGCCACGGTCTCCTCGAAGTGCACCGCCGGTTGCTTGTCAATTGTCTCCAGTGTCCAGTGATCCTCGGAGAGTCTCAGCCGCCCATCTCCAGTGGTGACCAGCGGTTCGACGGCCAACACCAGCCCATCGATGATGTCGAAATCGGGATCCGGTGGCCGGCCCCACCCGGCCACCGGATCCTCGTGCAACTCGCGGCCGATCCCGTGCCCGGCAGGACCCTCGATCAGCCTCAGCCCTCGCCGTTGGACCTCGGTGTGCACCTGCCGGACCACATCCGACCAGCGCCCCCGCCGATCCAATTCCCTGATCGCCACCTCCAGGGCCCTCCGTCCTCCCTCGAACAACTCCCCGACACCGGCCTCCAGGCGGCCCACTCCCACGCTTCGGGCCGCATCAGCACACCAGCCCTCGAAGCGGCAGCCGGTGTCGATGGTGACCAGGTCACCGTCTTTCAGCACCAGTTCACCGGGGATGCCATGCAGGGCCTGGTGATTGACCGACACACAACTGGCTGCCGGGAACGGCGTCCGGCCCGCGGCTCCACGGAAAATCGCCTCGGCTCCCTCGGAGGCCAACACCGCAGAGACGGCCCGATCCAGTTCCCCCGTGGTCACTCCCGGTCTCACGAGATCGACGGCGGTCCCGAGTGCGTGAGCCACGATCCGGCCGGCTCGGCCGATCCCGGCGATCTCGTTGGCGGACCTGGGTCGGATCACCGATCGCGCCCCCCTACCGCCGGTTCGCTCAGGACTCGCCCTCGAGCAGCCCCGGGTAATTCCTCATCACCAGGTGGCTGTCGATCTTTTGCACCAGGTCGAGTGCGACCGAGACGACGATCAACAGCCCGGTGCCTCCGTAGAAGCTGGCGATCAGGAACGGGATCCCCATCGCGGTGGCGACGATCGTGGGAATGATCGCCACCAGGGCCAGGAAGGCCGCACCCACGTACGTGATTCTCACCATCACCTGCTCGAGAAACGCGGCGGTGCGTTCTCCGGGACGGTACCCCGGCACGAAACTGCCGTAGTCCTTCAGGTTGCTCGCCATGTCCTTGGGATTGAACGTGATCGCCGTCCAGAAGTAGCAGAAGAAGTAGATCAGCCCGACGTAGCTGATGTTGTAAATGAACCCGCGTCCGCTGGAACCGAAGGCGTCGGCCAACGGACCCCAGATCCGGGGCCCGAAGTGCTGGTGGAGTTGCTGGAAGAGGAACATCGGGAGCATCAGCAGGCTCGAGGCGAAGATGATCGGCATCACGCCCGCCTGGTTGACTCTCAGCGGCAGGCTCTGACGCTGCCCGCCATGCACCCGCCGTCCGCGGACGTGCTTGGCACTCTGGATCGGGATCCTGCGTTGGCCCTGGGTGATCATGATCACCCAGAACACGACCGCGACAAAGATCAGCCCCAACAGCAGCAGCTTCTCGATTCCCGAATCGGTCCCCAGCCCGACTCCCTCGTCGAACGCCGGACGCAGCAACTCGGCACCGGCCTGCGGCATGCGGGCGAGGATGCCGGCCATGATCAGCAGGCTGATGCCATTTCCGATCCCGTAGGCATCGATCTGCTCACCGATCCACATCAGGAACACGGTCCCGGCGGTCATGGTAATCGTGCCCACAATGTGCCAGCCGAAGGTGTCGTACCCCTCCAGGATCAGGCCACCTCCTCCCAGTACGCCGCCCGAGAGCGCCCGGATCCAGAAGTAGCTCTGGAACAGGCAGATCACCACCGTGGCCCGCCGTGTCCACTCGTTGATCTTCTTCCGCCCCGCCTCGCCTTCCTTCTGCAGCTCCTGCAGCCTTGGCACGACGCTGCCCAGGAGCTGGAAGATGATCGAGGCGGAGATATAGGGCATGATGCCCAGGCCGAAGATCGTACTGTTGCCGATGTTCGACGCCGAGAACAGGGCGACGACCTGCATGATCTGGCCGATGCCCTGGTTGGTCTGCATGTTCTGCAGGCTTTCCTGCAGGACCTGCTGGTTGATGAACGGCAGCGGGATCCAGAACCCCATGCGGTAGACGCCCAGCAGCGCGATCGTCAGGAAGATCTTGCGGCGCAGCTCGGGAATCTTGAAGACGGTCAACGCCCTGGCGATCATCGCACCTGGCTCACCAAGAACACTCGTCCAGTCCCGCGTCGACCGGTCATCAACAGACCCGCTCGACCCACCTCAGTTCCTAAAGCCGGCCCGGCCAGCCAGGTCAATTTCAGAGAAAAGATCATTCGGCCCCGACCACCTGGACGGTCCCACCAGCCGCCTCGATCTTCTCAACCGCCGACTTCGAAAACCGATCGGCGACCACGGTCAGTGAGATCTTGAGTTCTCCCTGTCCGAGGATCTTGAGCAGATCGAAACGTCCCTTGGCCAGTCCTCGTTCCCGCAGCGATTCGAGATCGACGGTATCGCCCTTCTCGAAGACATCTTCGAGCGTGGCGACATTGATGATCGCTACGACATCGGCAAAGGCCTTGTTGTTGAAGCCTCGCTTGGCCATCCGCCGAAACAGCGGCATCTGCCCGCCCTGGAAGCCACGGCGGCGCCTGGCTCCCGCGCGGCTGCCGTAGCCCTTGTGACCACGACCGGCCGTCTTGCCATGTCCGGAACCAGGACCGCGGCCAACACGCTTGCGTGCCTTCCGCTTGCTGACTCCGCGGTGGACGTCATCGAGAATCACGAGATCTCCACTCCCCGCAGTTGCGCGACCGTTTCACGGGTCCGCAATCGCTCGAGTCCATTGAAGGTCGCCTTGACCAGGTTGATTGGATTGTTCGAACCGCGACTCTTGGTCAGGATGTCGGCCACTCCCAGCGAGTCGACAACAGCGCGGACGGTTTCTCCGGCAATGATGCCGGTTCCGGGACTGGCGGGCAAGAGCAGTACCTTGGCGGCACCGAAGCGTCCGATCACCTGGTGCGGAATCGTCTTGCCGACCAGCGACACGTTGATCATGTTGCGATCGGCGTTCTTGACCGCCTTCTCGACCGCCACGGGGACCTCGGTCGCCTTACCGTACCCCCAGCCCACCCGACCATTCTTGTCACCGACCACGACCAGCGCCGAAAAGCTGAACCGGCGGCCTCCCTTGACCACGCACGAACAGCGACGGATCTGCACGACCTGCTCGGGACCCTCGGCACGACCACCCCGGCCACCCCGGCCGCCTCGACCCCGTCCGCCTCCAGGACCTCCGCCACGTCCACGACCTCCGCCGCCGCCGCCGGGACCTCCACCGGGACCTCCACCGCCGCCGGGACCTCCACCCGGCCTGCCGCCCGGCCTGCCGCCCGCTCCACCAGTTGACATGATTCTCTGCTCCCGACCCCGACCGGTTTGCACCGACCGGAAGCCTCATCGCTGTGATTGTCCTGTTAGAAACTCAATCCTGCCTCGCGTGCCGCATCGGCCAGCGTCGCCACGCGACCGTGATAGCCAAACCGACCCCGGTCGAAGGTGACTTCCTTGATCCCCGCCTCGATCGCTCGCTCGGCCACCCGCTGGCCCACCGCGGCAGCCGCCTGGCAGTTCCCGCCGGGCTTCTTGCCCTCGGTCGTACTCGCCGAGACCAGCGTCCGGCCCGACGTGTCGTCGATCACCTGGGCGTAGATGTGCTTGTTGCTGCGGTAGATGCTCAAGCGCGCGCGACCCTTGCGGTCCCGGCGGACACGATTGTGCACCCGGAACCCACGTCGACGTCGCTGTGCGGTAATTTTTTTTTGTGCTTTCATGACTGTTCAATCGATCTCGAGATCGCCGTGTGCGGCCGCTAGGCACCCGCGCTGGCAAACGCCTTGCCCTGCTTGCGGCGTACGTATTCGTCGCGGTATCGGATCCCCTTGCCCTTGTACGGTTCGGGAGGCCTCACCGCACGGATGTCGGCGGCAAACTGGCCGACAGCCTGCTTGTCGCATCCACTGACCTTGACCAGCGTCGGACTCGTCAACTCGCACTGCACGCCCGAAGGCAATGACAGCTTGACCATGTTGGCGAAGCCGACGCTGAGGTTCAGGATATTTCCATCGAGAATCGCCTGGTAACCCACTCCGTGGATCTCGAGCTGCTTCTCGTACGGAGTCACCACGCCGGTGACCATGTTGTTGATCAGGCTGCGGGTCAGGCCGTGCAGCGACCGGTTGGCACGCGAGTCGTCGGGCCGGGTCACCCGCAACTGGCTCGGATCGTCGTCGATCTCGATGCCCATCGCCGGATGATGGACCAGTGACAACTCGCCCTTGGGCCCCTTCACCGTGACCTCGGTTCCTCCCAGCGACACCTCCACTCCGGAAGGAAGCAGGATCGGCTGTTTTCCAATTCGAGACATCAAACCGGCCTTGGGTCGCGTGGAAACGGGTGAAGGGTCAATTGCTGTTGGTGAGTGGGGTCGAGTCGGGACGTGCTGGGGTTTACCAGATCTCGCAGAGCACCTCGCCGCCGATACTCTTGGACTTGGCCTCGCGGTTACTCAGCACGCCCTGGCTGGTGGAAATCACCGAGATCCCCATCCCCTGCAACACGTCGCTGTTGTCGCGGCTGCGGGTGTAGACCCTGCGGCCCGGCTTACTGATTCTTTGGATCGACTGGATCACGTCCTCGCCGTTGGGTCCGTACTTGAGATTGAGTCGAAGCACGTTCTGGGGAGGCTCTTCGATGGTCTCAAAATCCCAGATGTAGCCCTCGCGCTGCAACACCTCGGCAATGCCCTGCTTGACGCGAGAGGCGGGGATGTCGACATGAGGCCGCTCGATCCGCAGCGCGTTGCGAATGCGAGTCAGCATGTCGGCGATGGGGTCGGTCATCATGGTCGGAGTCTCGTGTCGGTCCCGGGTGCACCCGGCTGTGTCTCTTGTCCTGAGCAGTATCTACCAGCTGGCCTTGCGAGCTCCGGGGATCAGCCCGTCGAGACAGAGGTCTCGGAAACAGATCCGGCAGATGCGGAACTTACGGTAGACCGCACGCGGCCTGCCGCACAGCTGGCAACGGCGTTCGCCGCGGCTGCTGAACTTCGGCTTCCGGTTCGCCTTCTCGATCTTGGCCTTGCTCGCCATCAGTCCTCGTCCTCTTTCTGAAATGGCATCCCCAGCTCCCGCAGCAGCTCGCGACCCTGCTCGTCGGTCTGCCCGCTGGTGACCAGCGTGATGTTCATGCCCTGGGTATGGCCGACGCTGTCGGGATTGATTTCGGGAAACACCATCTGTTCGGTCAGCCCCAGCGAGTAGTTGCCGTGGCCGTCGAAACTGGTGCGACTCAGGCCGCGGAAGTCACGGACTCGAGGCAAGACCAGGGCGATCAGTCGATCGAGGAATTCCCACATCCGCTGTCGCCTGAGAGTCACGCGGCAGCCGACGGCATTGCCTTCGCGGAGCTTGAAGCCGGCCACGCTGCGGCGGGCGCGGGTGATCTGGGGTTTTTGTCCCGAGAGCGTGGTCAGGTGACCGACGGCCTCGTCGAGTCGCTTGCTGTCCACGATCGCCTCGCCGACACCCATGCTGATCACGATCTTCTCGAGCCGCGGCACCGCCAGGTCATTGGAGACCTGCAGCCGATCCCTCAGCGCCGGAATCACCTCGTCTCGGTACTTTTCCTGCAACCGGGTCATCGGCTCAGTGCTCTCGGTGTTGAACGCAGCGACCGTCGTCGGGCCGCCAGTGGTATCTGAGTAGACATGCGTGGTGTCATGGTTCTGGTATCAGGTCCGAGCCCACCAGGGACCGGAGATCAGGATCTCAATTCGAAACGCTCGCCCGGCGATGGGGTTTGGGGGCACCGATCGTGCCGACATCGGTCTGGCACTTCCTGCAGTAGCGGACCTTGCCGCCGTCGTCGTTGTATTTCACTCCCAGCCGCACGCCCCGGGCACACTGGCCACAGTAGAAGAGCACATTGGAACTGTCAATTGGCAGGTCGATCTCCAATTGCCCACCCTGGGGACTCTTGGGATGCCCTCGACGAACGTGCTTCTTGACCTGGTGCACACCTTCGACCTGGAGCTTGCGGCCCCCGTCGATCACCTGCACGACACGCCGCGGCGCGGGACCGGAGTCCTCGCCGCTGATCACCACCACCAGGTCTCCCGTGCGGATCTTCATCGCTCACACTACCTCACTGGCCAGGCTGACGATCTTCATGAAACGTCGATCACGCAACTCCCTCGCCACGGCGCCGAAGATCCGCGTGCCCCGAGGATTCTGGTCCT
>CAUZJR010000057.1:0-17791 GCA_963580005.1 Planctomycetota bacterium | reverse complement strand
TTCGCGGCGCGTTGCGTTCAAAGCCGTTGCTTTCTCCGAAACGGACAACGTCGAGCCAGTGGCGGCCCCAGCGTTCGCCGTAGCCGACCGAACCCAGCAGCGTGTCGACAAGGCGGGAATAGGCCTGATCGCTGGGATCAGCCACAAAGTCCGCCACTGTCTGCGGATCCGGTGGCAGGCCGACGAGGTCGATGTGCAGTCGACGCACCAGTTGACGGGGAGTGGCGGCCTGGGTGGGCACGAGTCGGCTGCGGCTGAGTCGAGCGAGGACAAAGCGATCGAGAGGGCTGCGGGGCCAGGCGTCGTCGCCGGTGTCCGGTGGTCGGGGATCAGCGAGCGGTCTCAATGACCACCAGTCGGTGCCGGCGCGTGTGGAGGTGGTGTAACGGAGCACGTCGATCGGGTCTGTGCCCCAGCGGGCTCCTTCGGTGATCCACCGTTTCAGCAGTTGTCGCTCGGTTGCCGAGAGGGGTGTCTTGGGAGGCATTTCGTCGTCGAGAACCCGTTTCCAGGCGAGGCTGGCTTCGAGTTGACCGGGTACCACGGCGGGGCCGGTCTCACCGCCCTTTTGTGCCCGGCCTTGGCTCGAGAGGTCGAGTTTCCCTTCGGGTTCGCTGCCGCTGTGGCACGACAGGCAACGGGCGGCCAGCAGGGGCGCGATCTGGCGATCGAAATCGAGCCGGGCGGCCGGAGGCGCCGCGTGTGCGACGTGGCGCTGAACCAGCGTCAGCAGGCAGGCGAGAGCCAGCAGGGAACGGGTCGAAGGGTGCATCCTACGGCGGAGTCTCGATGGGGCCGGTTAGTCAGCTGCGGCCCCATTCTGGCGGAAGTCGGTGTCGAGTGCGAGTGGGTCGCTCAGCGTCCTTCGCGGAGCAGCGTGCGGACGTGGCGGCTGATCATCTTCTGTCCCCCGGCACCCTTCCAGTTCAGCTCTCCGGCCCAGAAGTACCTCATGTAACCCTCGCGATCGATCACGTAGACCGTGGGCCACCAGTTGTTGCCCCAGGCGTTCCAGGTCTTCTTGTCGTTGTCGATGGCGACGGGAAACGTGAGTTGGGCCTCGGTCGTCTTGCTCTTGACCCGCCCCGCGTCCTTCTCGGCCTTGGTCTCGGGAGTATGCACTCCGATGATCTTCAGATCGTTTTCGGAGAACTGCTGTGCCCATTCCCTGTACCAGGGATAATTGCGGACGCAGTTGATTCAGCCGAAGGCATAGAAGTGCAGGATGACGACCTTGCCGCGGAGCGACTGCATGGTGACCGGTGGGGAGTTGATCCATGTCATGCCGGCGACGAATTCCGGTGCCTTGTACTTGAGCCCCCGTCCGAACTTCGAGACGGCGGCGGGTCGTCCGGTCAGCGACCGCCATTGCTGCTTCTGCTTGCCGTTGAGATGCCGCAGGATCTTGCGGGGTTCGGCGGAGAGGATTCCGTCGATCTGTTTCTGAACCGCAACCCGCGGTCGTCCTTTCTCCTGGATCTGCTTCCAGGCGTTGTTGGTCGAGGTGACCTCCTTGGCGATCGAGTCGAGTTGAGGCTTTGTCAGCAGCATCCTGGCCTGGACATCGGGTCGCAGCAGGGCCCTGGGTCCCTGGCACTGGAGTTCGATCTGGGAGAATCTTCTGAGTTGGATGGGCGAGAGGATCGATTTCAGCCGCGGGCGGACCCGCATCACCAGGTCGTTGACCTGCTTCCGCCGGTCGTCTTCGCGGCTGTTGCGAGTGGGGAACAGCCGCGAGTCGAACTGGTCAGTCAGCTTGCGGAGCGAAGCAACCTGCGTGGTGGCCAGTCCGAGATCGTTGTGAACGGCGCGGTCTCGGATCAGCTCCATGAACGGAGTGTCGATCAACTGCTCGGTTTCGGCTGCCCGCGTGGGTGCGGGCAGCCAGAGGACCATGGCGCAGGCGGCAGCGACCATGCGGTGCTGGAGGATCGATGTCATCGGAATGGCAATCGTCTCAGTCGACCTTGGCCAGTCGGGGCAGCCCGTAGGGTTCGCGGTACGACTTGCCCAGCAGCTTGTCGGCGTCGGGGTTGCCGATGAAGCGGCCGGCCTTGGCATCGAAGTTCAGCGTGCTGTTGGTGTCGTAGGAGATGTTTCCGAAGTGAACCAGTGCACACGAGAGGTGTGCGGTGCGGGCGTTGGCTCGCGTGGTGGAACGCCGGGTGCGGACGGCAGTCAGGAAGTCGTCCATGTGCTCGGCGTAGCCCCGCTGGCCACGGATCTCACGGCCCTCGGTCGGACCCGGCTTCCCCTTGGGTCCCAGGAACGTGCTGAAGGCTCCTCGTCGTGAGAAGATCATGTAGCCCTTGGTGCCGTAGAACACGTTGCCGTTGTCGAATCCGTGCATGCCGTAGGCTGTGAACGGGTAGTTTTCGTAGACCATCACCTTGCCGTCGGGGAACTCGTAGCGGACGACCATGTTGTCGGGGTAGTCGGAGCTGTGTCCGTGCAGGATCATCCGACCGCCTCCGGCCGAGACCTTGCTGGGCAGCAGGTCGTTGCCCAGTCCCCAGCGTGCCATGTCGATGTCGTGGATGCCGTCGTCGCCGATCTCACCGTTGGCGTAGTCCTTGAATCTCCGCCAGGAGACGTGGAAGCGGTGCGGGTTGAACGCACGCGACGGTGCCGGGCCCAGCCAGCGTTCGTAGTCGACACCGGCAGGCGGCCGGCTGTCGGGGACCGGCTTGACGACTCCGCGTGTTTCCGCGGTCCATGCCCGTGAGACCATCACCTCGCCGATCATCCCACTCTTGATGATCCCTTCGGCCTTGGCGGTGACGGCACAGCTGCGCATCTGGCTGCCCTGCTGCACAACGCGACCGTACCGCTTGGCGGCATCGATCATCAGCGGGCCCTCGTTGAAGACGTGCGAGAGTGGTTTCTCGACGTAGACGTCTTTGCCCTCGGCCAGGGCCGGCAGTGCGATCGGAGCGTGCCAGTGGTGCGGCGTGGCGATGATGACCGCATCGACCTTCGCATCGCCGAGGACGTCTTCGAACTTCTTGGTCTGGCGTGCCGGGGTGGCTTGGAAGTTGCCGATGATCGCCTGCTTGGCGCGGATCTGGGCCGGGTCGACGTCGCAGAGCCACGAGAAGTGGACATCTTCTCGTCGCTGGACCAGGCCACGCACGTGATGTCCCATGATGCCGCCGCAGCCGATGATGCCCAGCCGGACCGTCTTGGGGGTCGACTTGGGTGCCGCGTGGGCTCCGACGATGCCGGACGCAGCCACCGCGGTCGTGGTTGCCGCGGTCTGCTGCAGGAAGGCTCGGCGGTTGGTCGAGTCGGTCATGTTCAGTTCCTTGTCAGGGGCCTTGCGGTGGCGATGGTTCGTTGAGTAATGGCAGCCCATAAGGGGTAAACAGAAACATCATGCTGCCGTATCCGGTCTGTCCCTTCAAGTTGTCAGTGGGCAGGTTCTTGATTCCGGACGCGATCAGGGTCTCGAGTGCCACCTTGCCGATCCGCCGATGTTCGGCGTTTGCGGTCAGCGCCGACTCATACGCGATGGCTCCGGCGATGAGTGCGGCGGTGGAATTCTGGCCCGAGGGTGCGACGTGGCGGAGGTGTTTGCAGGAGGTGGAGTGAAAGGCGGTGTGCTTTTCGTTCCAGCACTCGCGGATCAACTGGTCGATGCCGGCGGTGAGTCCGGCCAGGACTTCGGGGTCGCCGGTCGCCCGGTGATAGCGTGCGACTCCGCTGAGCGTCAGGGCCAGCATGTAGGCGTTTTGTCCGTGGCAGCGGCCCGCGTCGCTCGGCTCGCTGCAGTGCCCATAGGCCAGCTTGACGACCCAGCCCCGCTTTGGATCAAGATGCTTCCGCAGCCGTCGCCACTGGCGGGTGGCGGCGGCCAGGTAGGCCTGGTCTCCCGTGGCGTCCCAGGCGGCCATCATCATCTGCAGCGGCCAGCCGATGCCGCGGATGTGATCGGTGTAGCGGGTGGGGGTCCGGCGGGCCATCGCGTCGGATGCCATCACGGCCACCTCGTGGGCACGTCGGTTTCCGGTGAGCAGAAAATGGTCGAAGGCCCCTCCGATCCAGTGGTGACCCAGGTCGACAAGTCCCAGCTGGTAGGCACCCTTCATCACCAGCGGGGCAATGTCGTGATACTTCTCGCCGTCGTACCGGCCGTAGTAGCCGCCGGTGTGTCCGACCGAGTGGGCCCAGATGGCACCGGGCTCGATCTGCCAACTCCCGCCGTATTCCCGAACCGGCTGGTTAACGGCGTGCACGATGTCGACGTCAACGAGGTGTCCGGCTGCCAGTTCGGCCTGGTCAAAGAACCTGCGGTCTCCGGTACGGAGGTACTGCTGGAAGAAGCAGCGGCTGGTGTCGTATTCGAGATTGCCCCACGAGTCCCAGGGGATCGAGTACCAGTCGCCGAAGTTCAGCAGCCCGTATTCTCGGACTGCGGCTTGTCCGCGGAGGTGTTTGTCGAGGAAACCGGAAAACCAGCGGTCGTAGCCGGCGGAGGGGCCGGGTCGAGTTGGAGGCAGCTGTCCGAGCACGCCGGTACGGGCAATCCGTTCGGGAGTCGGCTGGGCCAACAGGCGTTGTTCGAGTCCCCGGAAGTGGTCATCCAGTCGTTTGGGGTCGGGCTTGCCCGGCAGGAACCTGGCCCAGACCTCGTGCGTGCGTGCGACTCCGATCTTGAACGAGTACTCGCCGTTGCGGAGGTAATAGTAGAGTTTGGCTTCTTCACGAATCGGGCGTCCGTCGTAGGTCCCCCTGGGGAAGTCGGGCAGGATGCCCAGGGTCAGGCCGCGTTCATTGACGGCCAGGGCCTTGGGCCAGTTCTGCCAGAAGTGACGGACTCCGACGGCGAGTCCCCCTCGAGAGCCCCAACTGGCGGCCCAGCCCGCGGCGGTGCGGCCGCCGGGTTCGCCGTTGATGTGAAACCTGCGGTCGTCGACCTGAAACAGCCGCGTCGGTTTCTCGCGAGCACCCTCGAGATGATGCGAAAACGGACCGTCTCCAGCCAGTTGAAAGCCGCAGGTCAAGCGGTCGACCTGGCTCATCGTCGTGCGGGCGTGGTCGTTGATGAACGTGTAATCGAACCGCACATCGCTGAGGCCTCGGAAGAAGTGCAGGCGGACGACGTAGCGGAAGAAGTGGCCGGCTTCGTCCCGGTGTGTGCCGTGCAGACGAAGGCAGGCTCGCAGTGGGCCCTGCTGCTCACGATCGATGTGCATGCTCGAGAGGTGTGCGCGGAAGCTGCGGCCCTTTGGCGTGGTCAGCACCAGGCCGGGCGAGTCGGCGTGGGTGATCCGTTCGGTGTCGACGTAGTGGCCGTCGCGGTTTCGATCCAGCCATACGGCGTGCAGCGGCCTGAAGTTCTTTCGGTCCAGGTGCACGCGGAGACGCCGGGTGTCGATGGTCATCCCCTCGTAGCCGTCGGTGATCGTGATCGGGTCAGTGACCCGGGGACGAGTCACACCGCTGCCGAATTCGAGCACGAAGCGGGCAGACTGCCGCGGTTGGAGGTCGACCTGGAAATCGAGCAGCAGCCACTTGACCGACCCGTCGGTCCATCGTGAGAGCACTTCGGTCTGCAGCGGGACCGGAGTCCTGTGCGAGTCGGCCAGGAACAGTGCGACGCCGTCTGCCGAGCGGATCTCTCCGCGGGCAAAGGGGATCCCGGAAGTGACCGGCGTCCCCTGACGTGCCACTCCGGCAGGCTCGGTGACCACCAGCGGCACTTGTGTGACGACCCTGGCGGCCGTGGCTGCGGTGTTGAGAGCCAGGAGGACGGTAGCGATGATCAGTCGGGGCACGATGAGAGTCCGGCATGAGGGTTACCGGATGGTACCGTGTGGGAATCGGCTCGTCAGGGGCGTTGGTGCCGTGGTTGCAATCTGTTTGAGACGTCGGGATCATCCTGCAATGTGATCGGTTGTGGGATCGGTTGTGCGATCGGGCGGGGCGTGTGACAGGAAGGGTGCAGGGCGGCGATGGCAGACGAGCTCGACGTAAAGTGCCCTGCCTGCGGTCATCTCACCCGCGTCACCTCGATTGCGGCCGGACGCCAGGCTCGCTGCCAGTGCGGGTTCACCTTTCTGATACCCGACGCAGCGTCCGAGGACATTGTCGAGGACGCCTTCGAGGCGGATGTTGAGGGGTATTCGGGAGGTCACTCGGCATCCGGACCCGCGCTCGCGGACGAGTCGGGTGTGCCGTCCCGCTCGACGTTTCATCCCAGCCCGGAAGGGGCAGCCTCGGGGACCGAACGCGATGGGGACCCGTTGCTTCCCGAGGACATCGAGAGTCTGCTGGATCCCGACGAGGTCGTCTGGTACTCGGAGCAGCCGCCGGTCAAAGCCGTCTTCGTGAGAATCTCCACACGGCTGTTGGCAATCGGTGCCCCGTTGATGGTGTTCTTTCTGGGGGCTGCGGTGGCGGAGAACGGTGGAGGGATTTGCCTGGGAATAACCGGTCTGGGGGTGTTGGGGTGTGCGATGGTCGAGATGTATCTCGGCTGGAAGATGCGGTTTTACACCATCACCGACCGTCGGACGGTGGTTCGCCGCGGGCGTTTGGCCGGTAGAATCAGCCTGCTGCCTCATGACCGTATTGTGATGGTCACTCTCGAGACAGGAGTTGTGGAACGAGTGAGTTCGACCCGAACAATTCGGCTCCACACCTCCGCTGCGGCCAGGGGCGGACTGTTGTTGGCGAACAGCGCACAGGCGGAGCGGGTTGTGCGGCTACTGAACCAGGCGCGGCCGACTGTCGATGAGTTGCTTTGAGTCATTCCCACCGGAGAGCTTGCGATGTCTGAGACGAGTTGGGTGCTATCGAGCCTTGCACGAGACCTGCACGTGGATCGTTTCAAGATCGATGACGACGACGTGAAGGGGACCCCACGTGGCTGGTCGGTCCGCAAGCGGACCCTGCGGGGTGGCCGTCGCGACGGGGTGGATGTGATCGAGATCGACAACGGCGCGGTCGAGATCACGGTGGTGCCATCCCGGGGTATGGGGGTCTGGCAGGTCACCTCGGGTGACGATCGCCTGGGCTGGCAGGCGCCGATCCGCGGCCCGATTCACCCTCGTGAGGTCAATCTCGGAGAACCCGGTGGGCTGGGCTGGCTCGACGGCTTTGATGAACTGCTGGTGCGATGTGGCCTGGAGAGCAACGGAGCACCCGAGTTCGACAAGGACGGCCGTTTGCAGTACCCGTTGCATGGCAAAATCGCCAATCAACCTTCGGACGAGGTCACGGTGGCTGTCGATCGGGACGCCGGAGAGATCCGTGTCAGCGGTGTGGTCGACGAGGCGCGGTTCCATTTTCTGAAGGTGCGGCTGCACGCCACGCTGGTGACGCGATTCGGAGAATCGGGGTTTCGGGTCCAGGACCAGGTCGAGAACCTCTCGGCGTCACCGGCGGAAGTTCAGATGCTGTACCACTTCAATGTCGGCGTGCCGTTGCTGGACGCGGGTTCCCAACTGGTGGCCCCCTCGTCGGTCGTCGTGCCGCGGAATGCTCATGCGGCCGAGGGGATCGGTTCCTACAGCGATTATCGAGCCGAGGAGGCGGGATACGAGGAGCAGGTGTACTTCCACCACATGCACACCGCCGGCGACGGCCAGACCCGGGTGTTGCTCAAGAATGCTCACTCGGCTGCTGGAGTCAGCCTGCTCTACGACGCGAAGAAGTTGCCGTGTTTCAGCCAATGGAAGAATACGACGGCGGTCGTGGACGGCTACGTGACGGGAATCGAGCCGGGCACCAATTTCCCCAACCCTCGCACTTACGAGGGAAAGCAGGGCCGGGTGTTGAAGTTGGCCGGAGGCGGCCGCGAGACGTTGGGCCTGGGCGTCGAGTGGCACCGCGACGCGGCGAGCGTGAAGTCGGCCGAGACGGCCGTGTCGAAGCTACGAGCGGGCCGTGCGGCCGAGGTCTTCAAGTCACCGCAGAAGGGATGGTGTTCCGATGCGTAGTCCGCTCGAAGCCTGTGGGCCCCAGACGGTGGCGGTGGTCGCCGCGTTGTGTGTGTGGATGGCGGGGATCGAGGCCGGGGAGCCCGAGAGTCTGCGTCAATGGGGTCAATGGCGCGGCCCGCTCTCGACCGGTGTGGCTCCCTTCGGGGACCCGCCGACGGAGTGGAACGAAGCGAAGAACGTGAAGTGGAAGAGCCGGATGCCAGGCAGCGGGCACTCGTCGCCGATTGTCTGGGGCGACCTGGTCTTCGTGACGGCTGCCGTGCCGTTCGGGGAGAAGGTGGAGGCGAAGCCCGATCCCGACCCGGGGGCTCACGACAACCTGGGTGTCACCCATCGCCACCGCTTCCTGGCCCTGGCCTACGATCGCAAGAACGGCGACCTGCTGTGGAAGCAGACGCTGGCCGAGGAGTTGCCTCATGAAGGAGGCCATCACACCGGCAGCCTGGCCTCCAATTCTCCGGTGACCGACGGCAAGCGGTTGTTCGCCTGCCTGGGTTCCCGCGGGTTGTACTGCCTGGATTTCAGCGGGAAGCTGCTGTGGAAGGTTCGCCTGGGCAAGATGTCGACCAAGCACAACCACGGCGAGGGAGCTTCACCGGCGATTCATGGCAAGACTCTGATTGTCAACTGGGACCACCAGGGCCAGTCGAAGGTCGTGGCCTTTGATACCGCCTCCGGCAAGCAGAGGTGGTCAGCAAAGAGGGACGAGGTCACTTCATGGTCCTCGCCGATCGTGATCGAGTACCAGGAGCGTGCGATCGCGGTGATTTCCGGCACCCGCTTCCTCCGCGGCTACGACCTCGAAACCGGCAAGGTGCTGTGGCAGTGTGCGGGCCTCTCAAACAACATCGTGGCCACTCCGGTGTACGAGGACGGGATGGTCTTTGCCGGCAGCAGCTACGACACGCGGATCATGATGGGAATCAAGCTGAAGGGTGCCAGCGGTGACCTGACCGGCAGCGAACACGTGGCGTGGAAGACTCGACAGAGGACCCCATATGTGCCCTCTCCCCTGCTCTTCAAAGGCGGGCTGTATTTCCTGCGTCACTACCAGGGCATCCTGACCCGGCTCGATTCTCGAAGCGGCAACGAAACGACTGGTCCGTTCCGACTGGGAGGTGTGGCCGACATTTATTCCTCACCGGTTGCCGCGGCCAACCGGATCTACATCACCGACCGCCAGGGAGCGACGCTGGTGATTTCCGGCGACGCCAACCCGAAGTTCCTCGGCCGCAACGTGCTCGATGACAGCTTCAGTGCCTCGGCGGCGATCGTGGGTCGCGAGCTGTTTCTGAGGGGGTCTCGGAAGCTGTACTGCATCGCCGAGCCAGCCAGCCCGTAGCGGCCGTCGCGATGTCAGGCGATGATGTCGTGAATCACGCGGCCGGCGACATCGGTGAGCCGGAAATCTCGACCCGAATGCCGAAACGTCAGGCGTTCGTGGTCGAGACCCATCAGGTGCAGGATGGTGGCGTGCAGGTCTCGGACGTGGGCGCGGTTTTCCACGGCCCGCATGCCGAACTCGTCGGTGGCTCCGTACCGGTAGCCTCCCTTGACTCCCCCGCCGGCCAGCCAGACGGTGAAGCCGAAGTGGTTGTGGTCGCGACCGGGCTTGTTCGCCGTGACGTCGGTGGTCGGCGTGCGGCCGAACTCGCCGCCCCAGAGCACCAGGGTCTCGTCGAGCAGGCCTCGTGATTCGAGATCACTCAGCAAGGCCGCGATCGCCCGGTCGCATTCAAAGGCCTTGGGTCGATGGTCGTTGATGTCGGTGTGGTCGTCCCAGGGAATGTCGGGAGCGAAGGCGAGTTGAACCACGCGTACACCTCGCTCGGAGAGCCGCCTGGCGATCAGGGCCCCCTCGGCAAACCCTCCGTACTTGCGGCCACCGGCGACGCCCTTGGTGGGTTGCGGGCCGATGCCGTACAGGTCGTGAGTCGCTTTGGACTCGCGGCTGATGTCAAACGCCTCGGGTGCCGCGAATTGCATCCGGAAGGCCAGTTCGAGCGATTCGATTCGCGATTCCAGTGCGCGGTCGGCGCCCGATCGGTTCAACTCGAGCCGGTTCATTCGCTGCAGCAGGTCGAATTGCCGTCGCTGAGATCCTCGCGAGAGACCCGGGTTGCGGATGTTGGCCAGCACCCGCTTGGGGTCCAGCTTGTAGGTGTCGATGAAGGCGCCGGAATGGACACCGGGCAGGAAACTGCTGCTCCAGCCGGTGGGTCCTGGTCGAGGATCTCCGTTGTGGCTGATCACGACAAACGCCGGCAGGTCCTGGTTCTCGGTGCCCAGTCCGTAGCTGAGCCACGAGCCCCAACTGGGTCGCGTGGGCTGGTTGGCCCCGACGTCCATCATCAACAGCCCGGAGATGTGTTCGGGGATGTCGGTGTACATCGAGTGGATCAGGCAGAGCTTGTCGGCGTGGCGGGCGACATGCGGGAACAGCTCGCTGACCCACAGGCCGCTGTCGCCGTGTTGTTGGAAGCGAAATGGCGAATGCAGGATTCCGGTGGTTTTTCGTTGAGTCTTCAGGTCGACCGTCGAGGGGCGTTGACCCTCGTACTTGGCCAGCAGCGGCTTGGGGTCGAAGGTGTCGATGTGCGAGGGACCACCATTCATCAGCAGGTGAATGATTCGCTTGGCCCGCGGCGCGAAGTGAGGTGCGCGGCCCTCGAGCGGGCCGGGTGACTCGTGGCCGAAGACATCGGCCAGTCCGAGGAGCCCGATTCCGGCGGTGCCCTGGCTCAGCAGGTGTCGTCGAGAGATGGGCCAGGGAGTGATCACTTTGGCGGCGGGTCCAAAATCGGGTTGGCGAAACGGATCAGGGTCGAAACAGGAACTCGTTGGAGCCCAGGAGCACCTGGCAGTATTGCTGCCAGGGCGAGAGTTGACCATCGGTGTTGCGATCGGGGTGTTCACCGAGAAAGTCGGTGCCGAGTGCCACTTCGCGAGGCAGGGCCCGACGGCCCATCACGATTCGGACGACGCGGGCGATTCGCTGGTCGGTGGAGGCCGTGCCGGCGGCGGCCCGCGACGCCAGTTGGCGAGCCCGCTGGATCACGAAGGGGCTGTTGAGTGCAAAGAGCTGTTGCTGGGGGATCGTGGTCGGCTTGCGGCCTGGGCTGCCGATCCGCGGGTTGGGAAAGTCGAAGAGCCGCAGCAGCTTGTCGGATTCGGTCTGGACGTCGCGGTGAACCGCGACGTAGATCGTGCGACGCGACTCCACAAGCAGGCTGTCGACGGCGGGGCCACCGACGGTCTCATCGAGTGTGCCCGAGACGGCCAGCATCGAATCTCGCCAGGCCTCGATGTCGAGCCTCATCCGTGGCATCCGCCACAGCAGCCGGTTGTCGGCGTCGGTCTGCAGGTGCGAGGGGGTTGAGTCCGAGGAGAGTTGGTAGGTGTTCGAGAGCAGGATGTCGCGGTGCAGTTGCTTGATCGACCAGCCGGTCTCGATCAGCCGCCAGGCCAGCCAGTCGAGCAGTTGCGGGTGCGTCGGCGGTTCGCCTCTCGTGCCGAAGTTGCTCGCCGTTTCGACCAGCCCGCGGCCGAAATGGTGTTGCCAGATGCGATTGACCAGCACGCGTGCGGTCAGAGGATTTCG
Organism: Planctomycetota bacterium; assembly: GCA_963580005.1. Classification (GTDB taxonomy): domain Bacteria; phylum Planctomycetota; class Planctomycetia; order Planctomycetales; family Planctomycetaceae; genus UBA8437. The sequence goes on along the minus strand of CAUZJR010000057.1, from coordinate 6,244 downwards.
GGGGTCAGCGATCGAGCGGGCCAATTCGAGCCGTCCGCTGCCTGTCTTGAAACTCGGAGGCGACCGGCCGGCGAGGGCCTGCAGAAACCTGCGGGGGGCTATGGGGCCGGGTTTGCGGAGGTTTCCGCGGAGGGCGATGCGCATGTCGGCGGAGCCGGTGTCGCGGACCGAGTGGGCTCGGGGGAAGGCCAACGATGCGGTCTGGAAGGCGTTGGTGAGGCTGGTAGCCAGCTTGGCCAGTTGCGACTTGTCGCCGGCCCGCTTGGCAGTCTCAAGTTGTTTACTCAACGATGCGATTTGGGCCTGACTGGCCTCGTAGTCTGCTGCGACCTTGGGCGTGACCAGCGGCAATTCGTCGACGTAGCCGGTGTTGTTGAAGATTCCGGCCAAGGAGTAGTAGTCGGAGGTGGGGATCGGGTCGAACTTGTGGTCGTGACACCTGGCACATGAGACAGTCAGTGCCAGGAAGCCTCGCGTGACAGTGTCGACACGGTCGTCGAGTGTTTCGGACTTGGCGATGGCGACTCCGTCGGGTGTCCCTCCGTCGTCCTGGTACATCATTCCCAATGCCAGCAGCCCGACGGCGATGACCCCGTCGCTGCGAAGCGGCTCGTCGAGCAGGTCCCCGGCCAGTTGATGAACGACGAACTGGTCATAGGGCAGGTCGTTGTTGAAGGCTGTGACGACCCAGTCGCGGTACCTCCAGGCGTGCGGCAGCGGGCGATAGTAGAATTCGGTTCTGAGTTGATCATCGGCGTATCGCACCACGTCCAGCCAGTGCCTGCCCCATCGTTGGCCGTAGGCCGGGCTGGCCAGCAGGCGGTCGACCAGTCGCGACCAGGCTCCGGGACGGGTGTCGGCGACGAAGAGGTCGACTTCGCGAGGCGAGGGAGGCAGGCCGGTGAGGTCGAGTGAGAGTCGGCGGATCAGCGTTCGCGAGGTGGCCGGGCCGACGGGTTTCAGTCGACGCGATTCGAGCCTCGCCAGCACGAACCGGTCGACGGCATTGCCTGGCCAGTCGGCGTGGCGAACCTGCGGCTCACGCGGGCGGGACACGGGCTGAAAGGCCCAATGCCTGGTGGTCTGGGTCCAGTCGATCCGATCCGCCTTGCTGGTGGAACTGGCGGTTGCCCGTGGGTCGGGGGCTCCTCGTGAAATCCACTGCCGGATGAGCTCGATGTCCGGCTTGGCCATCACCCCATCGGGTGGCATGGCGAGGTCTTCATCGGTGTACTGCACGGCCTTCATCAGCCGACTCTCGTCGGGCTTGCCTGCCACGATCACCTGGCCCGAGTCGCCGCCCTTTTGCCATCCGGGCCGCGAATCCAGCCGCAGGCCTCCTTCGATCGGATCGGCCTGGCTCGAATGGCAGGCATAACAGTGCTTGACCAGCAGCGGCCGGATCTTCGACTCGAAGAACGCCAGGTCCTTGGCAGCGGCTGGGTCGGAGGCGACCGACTGCGGGGCGGTCGCAAGCACGAGCAGCAGCATGTGCAAGGGGTTGGTGAGGCGACTGCTGGGCATGGGATCGGCTGTCGGGATTGGTTCGTGGAGCCGGACCGAGGATACACCAAGCTGGCGTGTCTCAGAAAGATGAGCCCACGCTGGACGGTGCTGGTGGGCATCGGTGGCGACGGGTAGGATGCGGCCCGGGAGTTGGGGATACGCGAGTGGTGACGTGAAACGGGAGCAGCCCGATGTCTCGCTGGGTTTTTGTATTGGCGGTGTTGGCTTGTCTGATGTCGGCGTGGGAAGGTGGACAGGTGATGGGCGCTGAGAAGGCGGGTCGTGAGATCCGGGCTGCGGCGATTTCGTTTGTCCCGACCAAGTTCGACCTCAAGGGAAACTCCGACAAGCTCGAGCAGATGTACCGTCAGGCCGCGGCGGGAGGTGCCCGGATCGCGGTGGCACCGGAGGGGATTCTTGAGGGCTACGTGGTCAACAAGATCATTGCCGGCGAGGCGTCCGCCGAGGAGATGAAGCGTGTGGCGGTGACGATCGATTCACCGACGATCAAGCGGTTCCGCAAGCTGGCTCGCGAGTTGAAGATGTGCCTGGTGTTCGGGTTTGCCGAGCGGATCTCAGACGACGTATTCAACTGCGCCGTGTTCATCGACCACGATGGCGAGATCTGTGGCCGTTATCACAAGATGCAGTTGGCCGAGGGGTACCATTCGAGTTGGTGGTACAACCGCCTGGGTCGACGCAGCCGGGCGTTCAATACGCCGTTGGGCCGTTGTGGCATCCTGATCTGCAACGACCGCTGGAATCCACGATTAGCGGAGATTCCGGCGTTGGATGGTGCCCAGTTCCTGATCATCCCCTCGTTTGGTTCCCGCTCGGCGGCCCAGGACCAGGCGGTCCTGTCGCGCGGCCGAGAGAACCGGATCCCGGTGATCGAGGCGAACGTGGGTGTGACGCTGGTGGTCAACGACGGCAAGATCGCGGTGGTGGATCGCAAGGACGAGGTCATCACCTACGGGACGATCACGGTCGGCCCCAAGATCAAACGCGACCGCAAGAAGCGGGACGCGGTCGAGCGGGCGTTCCTGGAGTGGCGGCAGACCGAGATGGTCCGTCGCTACAAGCGAACTCAGCAGCGGCTGAAGAAGAAGGCCGAGTGACCCGGCGGGCCGGTCAGTTGGCCCGGGCGCACATTACCCAGATCGGGGTGCCTCCGGTCTTGTAGACCTTAATTGCCTTCAGTGCTCCGGTCTTCTTGTTGATCCTGTAGGTGTGCAGGTCGTTGGAGCGTTGTCCGGCGGCGAAGAAGAACTTGCCTTCGAGGTCGATGCAGGTGGCACGGGGGTGGAACCCGGTCGGGTAGTGGCCCACGATCTTCATGTCGCCGGTCTTGCCGTCGATCGCCACGGCACACAGCGTGTCGTTGGGCTTCTCGCCGTCCTTGAGCTGGGTGGTGCAGCGGTTCGAGACGTAGGCGAAGCGTCCGTTGGGAGTGATTTGGATGTCGGCCGCGTGGCTGGATCCCTTGAGGCCTGGCGGGAGTGTCGAGAGCGTGGCTTTGCGGGTCAGTCGGCCGGTTTTGTTGTCGAAGGCCCACGACGTGATGCCACCCCCGTTCTCGTTGGACGTGTATCCGAAGGGCAGCTTGGGGTGGTGCTTGTAGTGACGAGGTTCGTGGTAGCGGTGCTCGGTGTCGGGACCGTCGACAAAGGGTGGGTCATTGGGTTTCAGCGTGCCGGCCTTGGTGTCGAGGACGAACTGGTAGAGCTTGTTGGGCGCGGTGTGGGGTACGTAGACGTACTTGCCGCTGAGGTCCAGTTCGATGCAGTGGGCGGTCTTGGCGGTCTTGATGTGGGCGAGGAGTTTCGAGGTGGCGACGCCCTTGACGACGCTGTACATGGTGACGTCACCGGCGCCGTAGTGAGCCGCCAGCAGGAATCGCCCGCTGGGGTCGACCTGGATGTAGGGGGGGCGTGAGGTGATCTTGGCGGTGTCGATCAGCTTGAGCGTTCCGTTGTCACGACGTCGGAACGTGGCGACTCCCGCGGCGTTGCCTGGCAGGCCGGTGACCGAGGCGTAGACGAACTTCTTGTTCGGTGAAAAAGCCATCGCACCGCCGTTGCCCGGCAGGTCGACTGAGAACTTCTCGGTCAGCTTCCCGCTGCCCCCGTCGATCTTGTAGGCCACGATGGTCTTGTCGGCCGTCGAGGCGAGGTACAGCAGTTGCTCGGCGTGGGCAGAGGAGTTCGCGGTGGTGGTCATGGCGAGGGCCAGCAGAGTCAGGGTCACGGGGCGCATCGGGAACACTCCAGGGTGTGCGGCATGGTTGAGTCGACGCACATTGCACAGTGCGACGGGGCGCGACGCAAGCGGCCCGGGCCTGGACACCTCAGAGCGGATCACTCGTGGGCGGTGAGACTAGGAAATAATCCCGTCCAGGACCTCGCCGCCGACGTCGGTCAGTTGGCGAAGGCGTCCGGCGTGCAGGTATCTCAGTTCCTCGTCGTCGAGGCCCATCAGGTCGAGAATCGTGGCGTGGACGTTTCGGATCGGGATCTGTTCCTGGGCGGCCCTCAGTCCGAACTCATCGGTTGCTCCCACCCGGGCTCCTCCACGGACATTGCCACCGGCCATCCACATCACCAGCGCCCACGAGTTGTGTTCTCGGCCGGGACTGCCTCCCAGGCTGCCGTTGACGAACGGTGTGCGGCCCATTTCGGAGGCCCAGACGACGAGTGTCTCTTCGAGCAGGCCTCGCTGTTCCAGGTCCGACAGCAGTGCGGCCACCGGGCGGTCGACCTCCTTGCTGTGGCGGATCATTCGTCCCTTGACGTCGCCGTGGTCGTCCCAGCTGTAGGCGTTGTTCTGAACGCCGTGGATCAGCATGGTGTAGCGAACGCCGTGTTCGACCATGCGTCGGGCCAGCAGGCACTGGCGGCCGAAGGCGGCGGTGGCGGGGTTGTCGAGTCCGTAGAGCCGTTGGATGTGTGCGGGTTCGCGTGAGAGGTCGACCACGCCGGGGGCACGGGCCTGCATGCGGAAGGCCAATTCGTAGGCATTGATCCTGGCCTCGAGTTCGCCGGCGTCACGGCGCTGCTGCAGATGGCGTTGATTGAGAAAGCCCAGCAGATCCAGTTCCCGGCGTTGCCCGGGCCGCGACAGTCCCCTGGGTCGGGCGAGGTTGAGGATCGGGGTGCCGGTGGGACGCAGCAACGTGCCCTGGTAGGCGGCGGGCAGATAGCCGTTGGCCCACACGGCCGCTCCGTTCATCGGGGCGCCACGCGGGTCCTGGATCACGACGTAGCCGGGCATGTCCTGGTTGCCGGTGCCCAGACCATAGGTCATCCACGAACCGACCGAGGGGCTGCCCGGGAACTGGCTGCCGGTGGTCACGTGCAGTGTCGAGGGTCCGTGGTTCTGGTTGTCGGTCTTGATGCCGTGGATGAAGGCCAGGCGATCGGAGTGTTCGCGGAGGTGAGGGAACAACTCGGAAAAGTAGTGTCCGCTGTCGCCGTGTTGCTTGAACTTGAATGGGCTGCCGACAACCGAGTGCGGAAATGTCAGCCGTCCCTGCAGTTCGCCGGTGAGATTGGGGATGCGATTGAGCGGTTTGCCGTGGAGGGTGTTGAGCAGCGGCTTGTAATCGAACGAATCGACCTGGCTGACTCCTCCCTGCATGAACAGGAAGATGCAGTGCTTGGCACGACGCGGATTGTGCGACGCGCGGCCTGCCAGCGGATTGGCCAGGTCACCGTCGGCGCGAGCCATCTCGGCGGTCATCCCGGCCAGTGCGAGTGCGCCCAGGCCGTTGCAGGATCGCGAGAGGAAGTCGCGGCGTGAGCCGAAGGGCATTTCGTCAGGAGAGGGATTGGGCATCTTGAGGTTTCAGTCGATGTAGACGAATTCGTTGCTGTTGAGCAGGACTCGACAGAGGCCAACCAGCGGTTCCGAGGAGGCGGTTTTCAGGAAGCGGACCAGGCGAGTGGTCTCTGGGCGAGAGGGCACTCGTCCGTAGGCGACCTGGAATGCGTACTCGAGTTGCCTGGAGGAGTCTTCGCCGGCGTGTTTGCGGATGCGGGCGGCGAAGTGTCGAGCCTCGAGGTTGACGAAACGGCCGTTGTACATCGCCAGGGCCTGCAGCGGAGTGATCGAGGCGCGTCGCTTGGGGCGAGACTGCTCGCAGACCAGGGCATCGAAGGCCTGCATGAAGGGCATGCTCAGAGACCGCTGCTGGTAGATGTAGATGCTGCGTTTGCGGCTGCGGTGGTCGTCGTGAGTGAACCACTTGCTCGAGTTCCACTTGACTCTCTCGCCCAGGTCGTCGGGCAGCATCGGAAAGATCGGCAGGCCGTAGTGTTGCGGATTCAGGCGTCCGCTGGCGGCCAGCACGCTGTCACGGACCGCCTCGGCCTCGAGACGCCGACGGCGGAATCGCCACAGCAGGCGGTTGGCGGGGTCGGCGACCGCAGCCCTGGGGTTTTGGGCCTGCGAGGACTGCCGGTAGGTGGCCGAGAGCACCATCAGGCGGTGCATCGTCTTGATGCTCCAACCGTTGTCGGTGAAGTGACGCGCCATCCAGTCGACCAGGGATTCGTGGCTGGGTCCGATCCGCAGAGCACCGAAGTCGCTGGGCGTGGCGACCAGTCCCTGCCCGAAATGCCAGTGCCAGAGGCGGTTGACCATCACCCGCGCCGTCAGCGGGTTCTGGCTGCTGGCGATCCACTTGGCCAGGGCCATGCGACGGCTGCGAGTGGGCCACCGCTTGAACGGGTCGAGCCGA
>CAUZJR010000056.1:0-18099 GCA_963580005.1 Planctomycetota bacterium | reverse complement strand
ACCGCAAGTCTCTGGCCGAATTCCCCAGGGGCAGCCTGGTCAACGAGGTGCGGTTCGGGCTGGCGATTTGCTGCGAGCACGACAAGAAGTCCGACGAGGCCCGCCGTCTCTATCAGCAACTCGCCGCCGACAAGACCTCGAAACACGCCGACAAGGCACTCTCGAGGCTGGGGTCACTCGAGTTCGACGCCAGGCGGTTCGCCGACGCCGCCACGGTGTGGGACCGGTTGGCTCGCGAGTTTCCCAAGAGCAAGGAGCTGCTCGCTGCTCAGCTCAACTCGGGATTCGCCCGCTTTGAGTTGGGCCAGTTTTCCGAAGCGATCACCCGGTTCCAGGCCGCCCGCCGTCGTTCCGACCAGGCCGCCGTGGCCGACTACTGGCGAGGCGTCAGTCTCAAGGCACTCGACAAATCCGACGAGGCAATCGCGGCGTTTCGGCAAGCCGAGTCGGGAAAGCCGGATTCGAACCTGGCCCGCGACATCCAGTTCCAGTGGGCCGACACCGAATTCCGTGCCCGAGACTACAGGCTGGCGGCCCGGCGATTCCAAGACGTCGTCTCCCGCTGGCCCAAGCACCCGGCCAACGACCAGGGACTGCTGTTCGCCACCGAATCGCTGTTGCTCTCGGCCGAGAGCCTCGACAAGGGGTCCGCTCAGAAGAAGACACTCGACGAGGCCCAGGCCCTGGTCGACCGGTTTTCTCGAGCATTCCCTAGGAGCCGGCTGGCCAATCGAAACCGCCTGCAGGCAGGCCGCCTGAAGGTGGCTCGTGGAGGCACCTCCAACCTCAAGTCCGCCGTGACCCTCTTCCGCGCCGCCCTGGCACAGGGCCAGACCGAGAAGACCCGCAACCGGGCCCGCTACCAGCTGGCCCGGGTCGCCAGCCAACTCGGCGACGACCGCCTGGTCCTGACAACGCTCAAACCCTTCCTCAGCTCGATCGACGACTCGAATCGGGCTGGCGAATTCGACGACGCGCTGGTGCTGGGGGCCTCGAGTTTCCTGGCGGCGGGGCAGTCCAAGCCCGCCGCCGCCGCCGCCGCGAAATATCTCAAGAAACACCCCCGCGGAACTCTCGCCGCCGACGCCCTCGTCGTGCTGGCCGAGGCCTCGGAACTGCAGGGACAGGCCTCCGCCGCGGACCTCGCGCTGACCCGACTGGCCAACGGATTCCGCGATAAGCCGATCTACCCGCAGACACTCAGGAGGATGGCCGAGGCGTCGTACAAGGCCGGGAGATTCGATCGGGCCCAAAGGCTCTTCGGCAGCCTGATCGCCCTGGGATCTCAATCCCCCTTCCACGCCGCAGGTCTCTCGGGACGAGGCTGGAGCCTGTTCGAGACGAAGAAATACGACGAGGCGGCCAGGATCTTCCAGCGAGTCGTCACGCTGCACCCTCGAGACAAACTCGCGGCCGAGTCGGCGTACAAGTCGGCCGAGAGTCACGAGAAGGCAGGAGACTCTGAGGCGGCGGCCAAGGCGTATCGCCTGGCGGCTCGAGACTATCCCAAGAGCTCCTTTGCCTTCCTGGCCGCTCGGCAAGCAGCGCGGCTGCTGGCAGTGGACAAGAAGAACACCGAGGCCGATGCCGCCTACGCCCTGCTGCTGAAACAGTTCCCCAAGGCGAAGGACCGGGACGAACTGCTGTACGAGTGGGCCGGGATGCACGCCGACGCCGGCTCATTCAAGAAAGCCGATGTGATCTACAAGCAACTGATTGCCGAATACCCCGACAGCAAGAGAGTCGAGATCGCCCGCTTCAGCCTCGCCGAAAGCGATCTCGTCGCCGGACGACTCGCACAGGCAAAAGACGCCTTCCTGAAAATCACTCGCTCGAAAAACGGCAGCGACGAAATCCAGCAGGATGCCCTGTTTCGACTCGTCGGAATCGCCTCCGAGAACAAGCAATGGAAACAGGTCGGTGAACACGGCGGGTCACTGAGAACCCGGTTCCCCAAGAGCGGGCACCTCTGGGAGGTCCGCTTCCAACTCGGGCAGGCGGCTCTGCATCTGAAGAACCACGCCGTGGCCAGGACCGAACTGACCGCCGTGCTGGGGCAGAAGTCCAACGAGGCCGTCGCGACGGCGGCGTGGTTCGACGAGACCTGGGTCCTGCTGGCCGAGTCCCACTACCAGCTCAAGGACTACGATGCGGCAGCTCGCACCGTCGCCGACTTGAAACGCTCAAAACCCCGAGCCAAAGTCCTCTACAAGGCCGACGAGATCCTCGGACGCAGCCTGATGAAAAAGCCTCGACCCGACTTCGCCGGGGCCCGAAGCGCCTTCGCTCGCGTGATCGCTTCACCGCAGGGACGCAAGACCCAAACCGCCGCCAACAGCCACCTCCGCATGGCCGAGTCGTTTCTGCTGCAGAAGAACTTCCGCGAGGCCAGGAAACAGTTCCTCGCCGTCCAGATCCTGTACAACTACCCCGAGATCCAGGCGGTGGCACTGTTTCAGGCCGCCGGGTGCCAGGAACGACTCAAGGAATACTCCGAAGCGGTGAAGACTCTCGAACTGCTGCTCAAGGAATATCCCAGCAGCCCATTTGCCGCGATGGCCAAGACCCGTCTGCCCCGACTCCGCCGACTCGCCAGCTCATGATCCAATCGCCATCGACGTCACGTCCCGGCGAACACTGCGGCGGACGGACCATCCGACTGCCAGGACGGCTGATCCAGCCGCTGCTGCCGATCGTGGTCCTGGTGGCCATCGGAGGAATGCTGATGGCCCAGGACGGCGGTGACGCTGCCGGGACCACGCCCGCCCCGAACGCTGCCCCGAACGCCGCTCCCGACGAGGACACACTCGAGATGCCGACCGACCCGGCCGGCATCATGAAACAGCTCGGCTGGATGGGCTGGGTCTTCCTGTTGCCCTTTGTCGGAGCCACACTGATCTCGCTGTGGTATTCGGTCGAACGGATCGTCGTGCTCAAACGGAACCGCGTGATCCCCAAACCCTTCGTCGAACGATTCCTCGAACACCTCCGACAGGGAAAACTCGACCGCAGCAGCTCGCTGAAGCTGTGCGAGCAAAGCGACAGCCCGATCGCGGCCGTGTTCGCTCACGGGGTCCGCAAGTGGGGTAAGTCGAGTGTCGAGGTGGAACAGGCGATCATCGATGGGGGAGAACGCCAGGTCAGCGAATTGCGGGTTCACCTGCGAGTCCTCAACGGGGTCGCCACAGTCACTCCGCTGCTGGGGCTGCTGGGCACCGTGCTGGGCATGATCCAGGCCTTCAACGACGTCGCCACGGCCGGCTCCGTCGGCAAGACCGAACAGTTGGCAGTGGGCATTTCGCTGGCACTGCTGACGACCGCCTGCGGACTCTTGATCGCCATCCCCACCCTGATCATGTACATGTACCTCTCGGGTCGTGTCGACGCCCTGGTGATGGAGATGGACTACCTGGCCCAGAGTGTCGTGCAGGCGGTCTCCGCCGAAGCACTCTCGGAACGCCGCAAACGTGACTCCGGCGGCCGATCACGGCAGCCGTCTGACACCGCCTGAGCACCGGTAGGCGTGAGTGTCAGAGGCCGGCGGCCTTTTTTGATAAGGATCCGGTCTCATCTTGACCGTTCACAGGCGGAATCCTATCTTCCCGCCGCTGCTGTCAATTCTCTCACTTCATGCTCACCACTCACTCTCCCCCCAACACCCCCCGCCGTGCCGTCTCATGAAGGGCCCCTGTCCAAGGGTCCGTCGTCGACCGCGCCGGGATCGCGGCGTCTTGCGCCAACGGAGCCCCACCGATGACGTGTTCGCACTCTTTCGGGCACTCCCGCCCCCGCAGTCTCCACCCCGCTGCCCCGACTGGATCTCGGAGCGGCCACTGCCTGGTTGCAGCTCTTGTGAGTCTGCTGGCGATGACCGGCTGCCGTGGCCTGAGCTGGCCCGACTCGCTGAGCTGGCCCGGCTGGTCGAGTCGATCTCAGAGTCCCACCAGCGACGGATCGGACGCCTCGAAAGTCTCCCAGGCCAACGCCACAGTCGGCGACTACATCTCGATCAACGGGCTGGGGATGATCACCCTGGAGGGTGTGGGCCTGGTCACCGGCCTGGACGGGTCCGGCGGCGACCCTCGCCCGTCGCAGTTCCGCATGTCGCTGCTCAAGGACATGCAACGTCGTGACGTCCCCAATCCCAAGGCCCTGCTCCGTTCGCCTCGGACCGCCCTGGTCATCGTGCGGGCCTACCTGCCGCCGCTGATCCGCAAGGGGGAGACGTTTGATGTGGAGGTGCGACTTCCGCCGGGGAGCGAGGCCACGAGTCTCAACGGCGGCTGGCTGATGGAAACCGACCTCTCCGAACGGGCGGTTGTGTCCGGCGAGAGAATCCTGGCCGGGCACGTGTTTGCTCGTGCCAAGGGCCACATCCTGATCTCGCATGGCGAAGGCGACAGCGGAGACCTCGCAGGAGTCCTCCGCCGTGGCCGCGTCCCCGGCGGTGGTCTCTCGCGGAAAGACCGCGACCTGGTGGTGGCCCTGAGGAACCGGTACCGCAGCGTGAGAATGGCTCGGCGGATTGCCGACCGGATCGGCAACAGGTTCTACGCCTACAACCGCCACGGGATCCGCGAACCCCTGGCCAACCCCAAGACCGACCGCACGATCGTGCTGAAGATCCACCCCAGGTACAAGGACAACTTCCCCAGATTCCTGCGAGTGATCCGGAAGATCTCGATCCGCGAGGACAATGTGGTCCGGCAGGTCCGGATGCAGCAGCTCGCCGGTGAACTCGAGTCGTTAAAAACCGCTCGCCAGGCGGCGCTGTCGCTGGAGGCGATCGGGACCAAGTCGATCCCGTTCCTGAAGACCGCGTTGGATCACCCCGAGCTGGAAGTTCGCTTCCACGCCGCCTGCGCCCTGGCCTATCTCGACGACAACTCCGGAGCCGCGACGCTGGCCGATGCGGCTCGACACCAGCGGGCCTTCCGGGTCTACGCCCTGGCGGCCCTGAGTACGCTCGAAGATGCCCCCTCACAACTGCTGCTCCGCGGATTGCTCAAACCCCTGACCGTCTGCAACACCGACGGCTGCCGACACCAGGGCAACCCGGTCGAAGGACCCTGCCCGCACTGCCGAGGCGAAGGACTGCTCAAGCAGAGCAACGAACTTCAGTACGGTGCCTTCCGAGCACTCTGGACCCGAGACCGACTCGATCCGACCATCCGCGGCGAAATGGTCGGCGACCTGTTCACTCTGCACGAGATCGAAGCGGGAGGCCGGCCGCTGATCCACCTGACTCAGTTGCAACGCCCCGAGATCGTGCTGTTCGGTCGAGAGCAACGGCTGAGAACTCCGCTGGCGGTTCAGGCCGGCAACCACATCTGGCTCAACGCGCAACCCGGTTCCCCCACCGTCACCATCAGCCGCTACCAGGTCGGACGACCTCCGATTCGACAGGTCGTCTCGACCCGGATCGCCGACGTGATCCGCGCCTCGGTCAAGCTGGGAGCCTCGTACCCCGACCTCGTCCAGATGCTGGTCCAGGCCCAGAAACAACAGAACGTGCCCGGACAGATTGCCATCGATGCGGTGCCGCGGACCGGACGGGTCCTGATCCCCAACGGCAGCTCGCAGGCCACCACGCCCACCAGCCCCGCCGACCTGGCACCCAACCTCTTCCCCGTCGCCCGTCGCGGACCGGAATCTGCAGCGGAGGCTGACGGTGAGTCGAATGAGCCCCGAGCCGGCAATTCAGACCAGAATGACCTCGCCCCGGACGACGAGCCCTCCTCCGGAGCCACTCTCGTCGATCGCCGTGACGAGACCACAGACCCCGCAGCCGACCAGGCAACCGATCCCCAAGCCCGCTCTCAGGACAGCTCGGGATCGCGATTCTCGTTCCTCGAGAAGCTCTTCCGTTAGCGCGTCACCGGATGCTCCAGTCCCTCGATCTCTTTGGTTTCAAGAGCTTCGTCGACCGCACACGGTTCGACTTCGACCCGGCCATCACCGGGATCGTCGGACCCAACGGGAGCGGCAAGAGCAACGTCGTCGACGCGCTGAAGTGGATTCTGGGCGACCAGAGTCCCATGAGCATGAGGGGCCAGGTGATGACCGATGTCATCTTCAACGGGGCCTCGGGACGTAAGTCCTCCGGATTCGCCGAGGCCACCCTGACGTTCAATAACGAGAGTCGGCAGCTGCCGATCGAGACGAGCGAGGTGCAGGTCGGACGCAGGATCTGGCAGAACGGGGACAGCGAATACCTGATCAACGGCGAAACCAGCCGACTCAAAGACGTCCGCAACCTCTTCCTGGGCACCGGCAGCTCGGCCTACAGCATCATCGAGCAGGGACGCGTCGGTGCCATCCTGCAGGCCAACCCCAGTACCCGCCGGGCCGTGTTCGAAGAAGCCGCCGGGATCAGCCGCTACAAGGCACGCCGCGTCGAAGCACTCAGAAAACTCGAACGCGTCGGACAAAACCTGCTCAGACTGACAGACATCGTCGACGAGGTCGAAGCGCAACTCAATTCCACTCGAAACCAGGCCGAAAAAGCCGCGAGCTTTCGAGATGTCTCCTCGCAACTCAAGGCCTGGTTCATCGGGCTGGCCGCCGACGACTTCCAAGCACACTCGAAACGACTCGACGCGCTGGAACGAACCGTCTCTCAGTTCGCCTCTCGCATCGAAGAACTCGAAACCGAAAAACGAGCCTCAGAAGAAGTGCTCGCAGGACTCGACCAGGATACCAGCTCGCTCGAGGAGCAAGTCCGCACGCTGGAGGGGCAGCGGAGTGGGAACCGCGAGACGATCGCCGGGCTCGAAGCGACGCTGGAACACCAGAGACGACGCAGCGAAGAACTCGAAACCGATCGCCTCGAATTGACACGCATCGCCCGCAAGCTCGTCCACCGGCTCGCTTCCGCCCGCAGGCTCCACAGAGACGCCCGGGAAGAACTCGAGGTATCCGAACGGCAGTTCCGCGACACCAACGATGACCGCGGCTCCGCAGCCGCGGACCTCGAGACCGTCAACCGGCAGATCGAACTGGACCGAGGACGTCTGGAAACGATCCGACGGACCGAACTCGAACAGGCACGCATCGTGGCCGCCTGTCACGAGAAGGTGACGGCGCTCGAGAGTCGATTGGGGTCGCTGGAGGTCGAGCTCCAGGAGACCGGCGAGAATCTCAAGGACACCAACCAGGCTTCCGCAGCGTGTCGAGGTGAGCACGAGACGCGGCAGGCGCGAGTGGCCGAGGCGAAACGGGAACTTGAGGCGATCGAGGCCAACGTGGTGGGGGCCAGGCAGTCCCGCGATCGACTGCTGGCTCAACAGGACGAGGCCGTCAAGCTGCTCTCGGCCGCTCGTGAACAACGCAGCGCCCACCAGGCACGGATCGGCGTGCTCGAGGAACTCGAACGCAGGCAGGAAGGCATCGGGCTGGGTGTCCGAGAAATCCTCGAACGGGCGCGGACCTCGAATCAGACTCCCTGGAACCTGATCAAGGGCAGCGTCTCGGACCTGCTCGAAGTCGATCTCGAACGGGCTCCACTGGTCGACGTGGCACTCGGAGAATCGGCCCAGTGGATCGTCATCGAACAACTCGGACCGCTGGGCACTTACCTGCTCGAACACAGCAGCCGACTGACCGACCGCGTCGGCTTCCTGGCCGAAGATGCCGGGGACACTCCGGCCCCTGCCCCTGCCCCTGCCCCTGCCCCTGCCCCCTCCCTCGCCGACCTCACCGGACAACCCGGTGTCCTCGGGCCGGTCTCCGACGGAGTGGGAGCCGTCGACGGGAACGACTGGCTGGTCAAACGGCTGCTCGAAAACACCTGGATCGTCGACTCACTCGGTGATGCTCTGAGACTCTCGCGAGGACCCGGGCGGGGGACGCGGTTCGTGACCCTGCAGGGCGAACTGCTCGAAGCAGACGGCACTCTGCTGGCCGGACCCATCGCCACCGACGCCTCGCCACTCTCGCGACGCAGTGAACTCAGACGACTCCACTCCGAACTCGATGACCTCGAAGCACGCATCGATGCCGACCAGGCACAACTCGGAAACCTCGACGAATCACTCGTCGCCTCCGAATGTGACCTCACCGCAGCAGCCTCCCAACGCGAGGACGCCGGAGAACGCCTGGGACGACTCGAAGCCGATGCCCGCGATGCACTCCGAGAACTCGAATCCACGACCGGGTTGTGCGAGTCGCTGGTCGCCGAAACCCGGAGACTCGAAGACACGCAACGATCCAGCCGGCTGGAACTGGAAACCGCACACCAGGAACAACAGACCTCCTCCAACCGCCAGCACGAACTCGCCGCACAGGCCGCAGCGATCCAGGACGAACAGGAACAGCTCCGAGAACAACGCCGCAAACGCGAAGACACGCTCGACACAGTCCGGCTCGAAGTCACTCGGCAGGAAGAACGACGCAGCAGCCTCCAGGAAGACTCCGCGAGGCAGTCCGACGACCTCAGACGACACGGCGACGAAGGCGATGAAGCACAGCGACGACTCGAACAACTCTCCGAACAACACCTCGCACTCAACCTCAAGACTCTCAATGACGGCAGCCAACTCGCAGATCTCGCACTCGTCGATGAACGACACGGGCGAGACATCCGGCTGCTGATCGAACAACGCAATCAACTCAGGCTGACCCGGACCAGCCGGGCCGGCGAAGACAACCAACTGCTCGAAGAAATCGGGCAGCTCAAAGAGCAACAGCACGATGAGGAACTCAAGGCCCAGGAGATCCGCATCGAGTTCAAGGCCATGGAATCCCGGCTCCAGGACGAATACCAGCTCGGACTCGATGACCTCGCACCATCCACCGAATCCGCCTTTCAACTCCACCTCCGAGAACTCCGGCTCGAACAACTCAAGGACCACTCACAACGCGAAGAATACGGCCCCCAACTCGACGCTCGTTACGACGAAGACGAAGTGCTTGAACCTCCCCCGGGTATCACGTTTGCATCGGTCCGAGATGAACTCGAGGCGCGGGTTTCACGGCTCAGACGCAAGCTGCAGTTGATGGGGAGCGTCAACACCGACGCGCTGGAAGATCTCGAGGAACTCGAGACTCGCTTCGAGCACCTCGAGAACCAGAGGCGGGACCTGGCCGAGGCGAAGGCGACGCTCGAGGAAATCGTGCGGCGGATCGACGCCGAAAGCCAACGCCTGTTCCGCGAGTCCTTCAGCACCATCCAGGAACACTTCAAGGAGATGTTCCGGAAGTTATTTGGTGGCGGCGAGAGCGACATCATTCTTGAAGATCCCGACGATGTGCTCGACTGTGCCATCGACATCCTCGCCCGACCCCCCGGCAAGGAACTCCGCAGCCTCTCGCTGCTCTCCGGCGGAGAAAAAACACTGACGGCCGTCGCCCTGGTGATGGCGATCTTCAAGAGTAACCCCAGCCCCTTCTGCGTGCTCGACGAGGTCGACGCGTCGCTGGATGACGCCAATATCGAACGCTTCACCGCGCTGCTGGTCGAGTTCGCTCAGACGACCCAGTTCATCATGATCACTCACCGCAAACGGACGATGACCATCGCCGACGTGATCTACGGGGTGACGATGGAGCAGCCGGGAGTCTCGAAACGGATCTCCGTGCGATTCGAAGACCTCAGTGAAGATGGCGAAATTGGGCCGACTGTTCCGGATGATGAGACCGACGCGGCCTGAACGGGTCAACCGGGCCTGCACCGGGCCTGCACCACGCTGTTGAGTCTCGCTCTACCACTTGAGACCGGGTCGGGTCCGCGGTAATGGGCCGCTTGGGGAATCCGGTCGACGGGGCCTGCGGGGTTAGTGGGCCTGGACCGACGCTGCGGGGCCGTTACAGGGCCAATGATCCTAAAGTCCCTCCCGCACAACGGTCGAAAGTAGAGGTCAGACTCGTAGAGGCGGAAGGTTCTGCCAAAGGCGTTGTGCTGATTGCAGGGATGTGATCGGCAGAACTAGATACCTCGACGGGTCTCGTTTTGATGGGGGGGATACAAGGACTCCGGGGGTGACCCACCCCGGTAGCAGGAGGCTCTGGTCACGAACTCTCGGTCCCACCTCCCCGCATCGGTGGACACGACAATCACAGAGGAACGAAACGAGGAGAGACAAAACAGTCCGTTCTCACCCTTCCAGGCCAACATCTCGGGTTGGTACCGACAGGGGGGGAACCAGGTCAATCGGCCATCCGACGCGTTTGCTGCGAGCGGCTGGTGGACGGACCCGAGACCGAAGCGGGACTTGTTCCCGCGGGCTGACGTTCCTCTCAGACTGAGATAATTCCGACTGGAGCCCGCAATGAAAACTATCTTCACGACCGGACAGGTCGCCAAGATCTGCAAGGTGGCCCCGCGCACCGTCAGCAAGTGGTTTGATTCAGGCCGCTTGCGAGGGTATCGCATCCCAGGTTCGCAGGACCGCAGAATTCCCCGTGAGCACCTCATCCGCTTCCTCAAGGAGCATGGGATGCCGCTGGGTGAACTCGAAGACGAAGCGATGGGCAAGGTACTGCTCGTCGGCGTCGATCCGACCATCCGAGCCGGCATTTCTGATCTGCTCGACAGCGACGACTACAAGGTCGAAGCGGCGATGAGTGGATTCGAGGCCGGCATCCAGGCCGAGTCGCTGCATCCGGACTGCGTGATCGTCGATTTCGGAATGGGACGTTCCGAAGCCCTGATGATCGCTCAGAATCTTCGCAAGAACGGCGAGTACGCTGAGACCGTCTTGGTCGCTCTGCTCACCGACGACGATAACGCCAGCGGCTTTGACCGGACGATCTTCAACGAGACGTTCCGCAAGCCGTTCGATACGGCCCTGTTGGCCGAACGCGTCAGAACCCTGATCAGCCGCAAGAAGCAGCTGGCCTGATTCGAATTGCCGGGAAGGGCTCCAAGGAAGAAACCCGCAGCACTCTGGCCTCACGGATGAACTGACAGGCCAGCAAACCCGGCCTTCCGAAACGACGCGGTTTCAACTCAAAGGAATGTCCGGCCAGGATGGCCGGGCATTCCTTTTTTTGTATTCACAACTTGTCGATCTCCACCTCTCAATGCGTAAGGTCCTGTACAGCCCCTCACACCGCAGCCCCACCGCAGCCCCACCACCCGCCGCCTGCCATGCCCGACGACTCGATCACGCCTCAGATCGACACATCTCCGCCAGGACTCTCGCGGCAGATCCGCCTGGCACTGGCCGGAATCGCACTGGTGGGCCTGATCGCGGTCGGTTCAACACTCGACGCCGCCGGCGACTACCCCGGCCTGGGCCAGGGACCGGGTTTGACTGTCGACGAGATGTTCAACGTCGGCCAGGGCTGCCGCCTGGCGACCGGGACCTGGTACTGGATCCTGGGCGGACTGACCTGGGAACAGCTCTACGGGCATCGCGACTACCTGCCCGATCACCCTCCCCTGGGCCGGATCGCACTGGGCGTAGCCCACCATGCTGTCACCTCCATCGCAGCACCGTCGCCCTCGCCGTTGACACCCTTTGCGCCAACCGCAGCCCGCTTCGGGTCGGCGATCGCCTTTGCCTGGCTGATCTACCTGGTCGGCAGCACCGCCACCAGGTGGTACGGACCAACCCCGGGCCTCTGTGCCGCCGTGGCGCTGTTGCTGATGCCCCGCCTCGTCGCTCACGCTCACCTCGCATCACTCGAGATGATGATCACCCTGGCCTACACCGCCTCGGTACTGTCACTGGCCCACCGCTGGAACTCGGACACGGCTCCGGGCTGGAAGTCGACCCTGGTCCCAGGCCTGCTGCTGGGCCTGGCACTGTTGACCAAGATCCAGGCCATCCTGCTGGGTCCGCCGGTGGTGGCCTGGGCGTTGTGGAGATTCCGGGCCCGCGGCATCGCTCCGTTGATCTGCTGGGCCGCGATCGGCGGTGCGGTCTTCCTGGTCGGCTGGCCCTGGCTGTGGCTGGACCCCCTCGATCACCTCATCGAGTACTTCGCCAGGACCACCGATCGAGCACAACTCTCGGTCTTCTACCTCGGCCACAAGACTCCCGACACCTCCGTCACGTGGCACTATCCGCTGGTGATGTTCGCCGTGTCGGTCCCGCTGGGCCTGCACGTGCTCGCCGCCTGCGGGCTGGTGTCTCGGAGCTGGAAGTGGTGGCAGGACCCTTCTGCGGTCCTGCTGCTGGCCGCCATCGCCTTCCCGCTGATCCTGTTCTCCCTGCCGGGCATCGCCGTCTATGACGGGACACGACTGTTCCTGGTCGTGTTTCCGCTGTGGGCCATCGTGGTCGGCCGCGGCGTAACGGTGGTGGCCGATTGGTGCCGCGAGCGGCTGGCCCGGCTGCCACCCCTGTCCGCCCGCCTGGCCGCCCGCCTGGTCCCCGCCGCACTGCTGGCCTCATCACTCTGGGGACTCCTGGCCACCCACCCCTGCGGACTCTCGTTCTACAACCTCGCCGTGGGCGGCCCTCGAGGTGCCCACGCCCTGGGATTCGAACCCACCTACTGGGGCGACAGCCTGACCCGTAGCTTCCTGGTCGAAGTGGCCAAGCAAGTGCCTCCGAATCAAAAGATCGCCGT
Organism: Planctomycetota bacterium; assembly: GCA_963580005.1. Taxonomy (GTDB): domain Bacteria; phylum Planctomycetota; class Planctomycetia; order Planctomycetales; family Planctomycetaceae; genus UBA8437. Next base: position 5,580 of record CAUZJR010000056.1, on the reverse strand, counting down.
GTTCCCCTCGCTGCACCCTCTGCAGTGGAACGAATTCCCCAAGCACGTCCGCGTCTGGGACGACTCACCCCGGACCCTGGCCCTCTACGGCACACCCGACGCGGCCGACGCCCGCTGGGTGATGATCTTCCGACGCAAGGCCGACCTGCCCGACTTCCTCAGAGACTCACCCTCGGGGCTGGTTCCGGTCGCCGAGTTCCGACGGGCCGGAGTGCTATTGGCGGCACTCTATCGGAAACGCTAGCCCGCGAATCCTCGCACCAAGCTCCGCAAGCCCCCTCCCGGCACCTATACTGATACCTGCTGTTTCGCAAACTTCACCCTCAGCCCCCGGTAGGGCCCACGTCGCTTGCGACCGGTTCCCCGCCCAGCGATCCACCATGTCCGAGCTGACCCACTTCGACGATTCGGGCGCCAGCCGCATGGTCGATGTCGGCGAGAAGCCGATCACCCGCCGGGTGGCGGTCGCCGAGGCAGTGGTCAGAATGCAGCCCGAGACCCTGCAGCTGATCCGCGAGGGATCTGTGGGCAAGGGTGACGTCTTCGAGGTGGCCCGCCTGGCGGGTATCGGGGCGAGTAAACGGACGTCGGAGCTGATCCCGTTGTGCCACCTGCTGCCGTTGGACTCGGCACAGATCGATTTCAGTTGCCCCGACCAGCGGTCGGTGCGGATCGAGGCCCGGGTCACGAACCAGGGTCGGACCGGGGTCGAAATGGAAGCCCTGCTGGCGGTGTCGGTGGCGGCCCTGACCGTGTACGACATGTGCAAGGCCGTGGATCGCGGCATGGAAATCGACCGGGTCCGGCTGCTCGAAAAGTCCGGCGGCCGAAGCGGCCACTACCTCCGCGATGACGCGGGTGAGTCTGAGAGCTAGAGCGTGCTGGCCGGACCGATCTTCACTCGTGAAGCGACCACCGCACCACGCCAATTGGGGCACTTCCTGGTCCGGGCCGGCTACGTCGCCGCGCTGTTCGTGCTGATGTACACCGCCGACCAGGCGGTCTTCGGCTGGCAACAGGTCCGAAACATCGGAGACACCGCTCGCTTCGGCAGCCTGCTGTTCGAGATCTTCTCGCTGGTCCAGCTGCCGCTGGTGCTGTTCTTTGCCATGATCTTCTGCGCCGGCAGCATCGCCCAGGAAAAGGACCGCCGTACGCTGCTGCTGCTGATGATGACCGACCTCTCCGCCAGGGAACTCGTGCTCGGAAAACTCGGGGCCAGCCTGCTGATCGTGCTGGTGCTGATCGGAGTCTCGACACCGGTCTTCTTCCTGGTGCAGCTGCTGGGTGGAGTCAGCTGGGAACAGATCGTGTGGATGCTCGCGCTGTGCGTCGCGGTGGCGGTGGCGGCCGGCAGCTGGGGAGCCCTGGTCGCGTTCTGGCGCGAAAAGACGTTTCAGACCCTGGCCATCGGTGTGCTGGGAATCGTCGGATTCCTCGGACTCGTCGAAGCCTCGGTGGCACTGCTCGGGGAACTCCCATGGCTCACCGCACTCAACCCGTTTCGCACCCTGCTGACCGTGGTCGACCCCTTCGCCCGCGACCGTGACCCCGTCGCCTTCCGCTCGATCGTCGCACTCGCAGGACTCGGCCTGGCCCTGATCGGCATCACCGTCTGGAGACTCAGGGCCTGGAACCCGTCTCGAACCACCTACGTGCAGCCCGAAGAAGAAACCGATGCGAGCTCGGGCGAGACGCGGGTCCGCCACCGACGGATCTGGTCGAATCCGGTGATCTGGCGCGAGATCCGGACTCGGGCCTACGGACGCAAGGTGCAGTTGATCAAGCTGGCCTACCTGGTCCTGGCCGCAGCGGTCGCCTTCGTTCTCGCCAACGACGACGGCCGCAGCCTGGTGATGAACCGGATCCCCTCGGGCAGCCTCGGTGTGGTCGGGTTGTCGCTGTTGAGCCTGTTGCTGATCAATGCCCAGGCGGTCACGTCGCTGACCAGCGAACGCGACGGCAAGACTCTCGACCTGCTGCTCGCCACCGACATCTCCGCCGGTGAGTTCATCTACGGAAAACTGGGAGGGATCGCCTACAACACCAAGGAACTGATCGTTGTTCCGCTGGCACTGGCCGCCTGGCAGGCTGCACTCGGAGACATGCTCTGGGAAACCTTCGTCTTCCAGCTGCTGGGGTTCACGATCCTGGTCGCCTTCGCCGCGATGCTCGGGCTCCACTCGAGCCTGACGTTTGAAGGCTCGAGAGCGGCCATCGGCAACAGCCTGGGAACCCTGTTCTTCCTGTTCATCGGGATCTTCGTCTTCCTGATGCTGCTGGTCGAAGCCAGCGGATCCCTCGCCTCGCAATTGCTCAGCTTCGTCGTCTTCATCGGCTTGGGCAGCATCTGCCTGTGGGCCAGCCTGACCCACAAGAACCCCTCGCCCGCACTCACACTGGCAGCCAGCTGGTTGCCGTTCATGACCTTTTACAGCATCACCGAATTCCTCCGCGAAGGGACGCTGAGCGTCTGCCTGGCAATCGTGGCCGTCTACGGGTTCACGTCGCTGGCAATGTTGGTCCCGGCCGTCAGTGCCTTCGACGTGGCACTGGGACGGACAACCGGAGACCGTGGTTGAATGGTTGAGTACCTGATGAGACGGGACGGATAGAGGTGGCTGGAGCGGAAACCTGGTACCCCGCGATCCTGGCGATGGCCGGACTCGTCCTGGCCAGCGGGTTCTTCTCGTCCAGCGAGACCGCGCTGTTTTATCTCTCTCGCGACGACCTGCGCGCCTTCCGAGTGGGACCGCGGCGACAACGGCTGGTGGCCGGACTGCTGGCCAACCCCGACCGGCTGCTGACCGCGGTCCTGTTCTGGAACCTGCTGATCAACCTGTCCTACTTCGCACTCAGTATTACGCTCACTCGAGAAGTCAGCCAACAAAACCCGCAGGGACGGGCCGGGGCCGTGACCGCGATCCCGCTGCTGAGCCTGCTGGGGATCATCCTCTTCGGAGAAGTCCTCCCCAAGAGCCTGGCGGTCGTGTTCCGACGGCGGCTGGCCACCTGGCTGGTCTGGCCGCTGGCGATCAGCGTCAGGATCTTCGATCCGATCGCGCCGGTGTTCCTGGCCACCACCGAATTCCTGCACAGGGTCTTCTGGCCACACGTGACCGTCGAACCGGCTCTCGAAGCCGACGACCTCGAACAGGCCGTCGAAAACTCGGCCGCGACCGCCGAGGTGGTCACGCAGGAACGACAGGTCCTGCACAATATCCTCGACCTCGGAGAGATCTCCGTCGAGGAGGTGATGCGGCCTCGAGGTACCTGGGTCACTCTGCCCCTGCCCATCCACCTCGACGACCTCGACCCCCAGTCCATCGATACCGGGTTCGTCGTCGTGGGAGGCGACGGAGAGATCGTCGAGTCGATCATCCCGCTGGATCACCGTGCCTCGCTCCCCGCCCGACACCTCGAACGACTCGCCGAGGAAGTGATCCCCGTGCCCTGGTGTGCCCGCTTGGCGCCAGTGCTGCAACGGATGCGCGATACCTTCTCCAGCGCCGCCTGCGTGGTCAACGAGTACGGAGAAGCCGTCGGCATCCTGACCCACGACGACATCCTCGATACCATCCTCTCGCCTGAACCCAGTCGAGCCCGCAGGTTGCTCAGACGCGAACCGGTCGAAGAGGTCCGAGAAGGCCGGTTCGAAGTCCAGGCACTGACCACGCTCAGATACCTCTCCCGACGACTCGATCTCGACTTTGAACCCGATCCCGAAGACCAGATCACCGTCAGCGGACTGCTGCAGGAGCAGCTCGAGAGAGTGCCGGTGGTGGGCGACGAATGCCAGTGGCAGGGACATCGCATCCGCGTGATCGAAGCCTCCGGACGCGGACCAGTCAAGGTCGTCATCGCCCGCAACCACATTTCACTCGATGATCTCCCCGACCCCGCCGCCGACCCCGCGGGAGATTCCGACCGATGACACTTGTTGCCGCCCTGGCAGTCTTCATCCTCGGACTCTGGCTCTCGGCCTTCTTCAGCGGGGCCGAGACCGGGTTCTATCGGATCAGCTTCGTACGGCTGAGCATCGATGCCCACGCGGGAGAACCGTCGGCCAAGAAAATGCTGTGGTTCGCCCGGCACCCCGCGGCCTTTGTCGCCACCACGCTGGTCGGCAACAACGTCGCCAACTTCCTGGCCGCCCAGGGAATCGCACTGGCCGTGGCCGCGATCGTCACCGCTCCGGGAGTCGGCTGGGAAATCGGAGGCACCCTGGCCATCGCACCGGTCGTGTTCGTCTTCGGGGAACTGATGCCCAAGAACCTCTACTTCCGGTCCCCCCAGAGACGCCTGCTGAGCAACGCCCCGCTGTTCGGTGCCTTCTTCTACCTCTTCGCACCGATCAGCGCCCCGCTGATCCTGCTCACCGGATGGCTCGGTCGATTCGGAACCACCGATCAACACGCCACGCCGCTGGTGCTGGGCCGCAAGAGACTCGAGCAGGTGCTCGAGGAAGGACACGAGCAGGGACTGCTGGCCGATATCCAGAACCGACTCGTCGGCGGATTGCTCAATTCCGGACGCGCACCGGTCGAATCCAGCTTCGTGCCCCGACACCGAATCCCCGGCCTGCCCCAGTCGGCCTCACGAGAACAACTGCTCGATCACGCCCGACAGTACGGGCTGACCGAGGTGGCCGTGCACCCCGACGGCGAACCGGGTGCCTGGTCGGCCTGCGTCCGAGTCCTCGACCTCGCCGTCGGTGACCAGGACGTCGAGCAACTGCTGGTCCCCCTGCCTCGTATCGAACCCGGCACCAGCCGACTCAATGCACTGATGACACTCAACGAACACGCCGCACCGCTGGGTGCCGTGGTCCAGGACGACATCACGCTGGGACTCGTCAGCCGAAGACGACTTGCCGAACAACTCTTCCGACGGCAGGCACCGGCATGACCGATCCGGAACAACCAGAACGCAACTGCCCTCAAGGTCACATCGTCCCCGATCCGCTTCAGGAATGCCCCGTCTGCGGAGAGACGGTCGTGGAAATCGAAGACCAGCAGGCCAAAGGCCGCAGCCTCTGGGAACTGATGGGGCAAAACGACTCGCCGAAACAGGCTGACCCTGATCCGCCTGATCCGCCTGATCCGCCTGATCCTCCTGATCCGCCTGATCCGCCTGATCCTCCTGATCCTCCTGATCCTCCTGATCCTCCTGATCCTCCTGATCCTCCTGATCCTCCAGTCTCTCCAGTCTCGCCAGTCTCGCCAGGCCCGCCCGATTCCGCACCGACGGAAGACGACGAAGAGACCGAGGGCGAGGCGAGTGACGAGGAGGCAGAGACTGCTGAAACGGAACGGCCCAAGGGGCTCTGGGGCGTCATGCAGCACGATGGCGCCGGGCCAGGGGCGGACGACGAGCAACAGCCGCCCGAGCCGCCCGAGCCGCCCGAGTTGCCCGAGTTGCCCGAGTTGCCCGAGTTGCCCGAGTTGCCCGAGTTGCCCGAGATGCCCGAGGCCGATCCGGTGGAACTGGACGAGGCGACCGCTGAGGACGCTTCCGAAGAGGACGAAGAGGACGACTGGGACGAGGACGAGCCGGTCGGGGCGTCATCCAAGTCGTGCG
>CAUZJR010000055.1:0-18274 GCA_963580005.1 Planctomycetota bacterium | reverse complement strand
GCACTTCGAGAACGTCTGAACCAGGGCCACGGTGTCACCGGCCACGTCGAAGCTCCAGACGCTCGGCCGAGCCTCACCGTCGTAGTACAGCTCGCGGTACGCCGCATCCTCGACCAGCAGGATCCTTTGGCGGTCCGCGTACCCGGCAACCAGCTCGACCAGCTGTCGACGACGGTCGATCGCCAGGCTGACGCTGCGGGGATTGTCGAAGTCGCTGACGACGTAGATCATCTTGACCCGAGACAACTCACCCGCATCTTCCAGTGACTCCAGGGTCCTCTCGAGTGAATCGATCCTCAGTCCGTCCTCGTCGGCCTCGACCGCCACAGCCCGGGCGCCCAGGCCGGTGACCGTGCCCAGCATCACGTAGTAGGTCGGGTCGGCGATCAGGCAGATGTCGCCCGGATCAAGAGTCGCCTCGCACAACAACGCCAGCATCTGCTGCGAACCGGTCGACAGCACCAGCTGATCGCGGCCGATCCCCAGCTCGTCGCTGGGCACCCCCTCGAGCGAAGCCAGGTATTCGAGCAGCAGGTCCCTCAGCCTTTGAGACCCCTCGGTGGTACCGTATTGCAGGCTGGCCCGGGCCAGCGACTCGTCCCCCAGCATCCGCTGGGCCGCCTGCCGCGTGATCTCGACCGGAAGCGTCGTGGGATCGACCAGCCCGGCCGCCAGCGAAATGCACTCGGGATGATCCACCGCCTGCTTCATCATGAAGCCGACGACATTTTCAGCCGACCAGTCGCGACGGCGGCTGAACACCGACTCGGCAGTCCCCGCAGGTGACGATTGAGCCATCGGATCGGGTTCCCCTGCGTGCCGCCTCAGCCACGCCGCAGCGTCTTGCGGGCGTACTGTATTCCATCGACCAGAACGTCGATGTCAGACGAGTCGTTGTACAAGGCAAAACTGGCTCGCGTGCTGGCCACGATCCCCAGCCGAGCATGCAGCGGCATCGTGCAATGGTGACCGGCTCGGACCGCGACACCCTTGCGCTTGAGCAATTCGGCCATGTCGTGAGGGTGCACCCGCTCGTCGCTGAAACTGACGATCGCCCCCTTGTGCTCGATCGAGGGCCCGTGCACCACCAGGTCGGGAATCTCGGTCAACCGCTGCTGAGCCTCACTCAACAACGCCCCCTCGATACGACCGATCTCGTCGAAGCCGATTCCCTGCACATAATCGACCGCGGTGCCCAGGGCGATGGCCTGGGCCACCGGCAACGTCCCGGCCTCGAACTTCGCCGGCAATTCCGCCCAGCTCGACTCGGTCAACCCCACCTCGCTGATCATGTTCCCCCCGCACAGAAACGGGTCCATCGCCTCCAGCAACTCGCGACGACCGTACAGCACTCCGATCCCCGAGGGTCCGTAGAGCTTGTGGCCAGAGAAGGCCAGGAAATCGACCCGAGGGTTCAGGACGTCGACGACCGCATGAGGCACACTCTGGGCTCCATCGACCAGAACCAGGGCCCCCGCCTCTCGAGCCGCATCGACCAACTTCTCGATCGGATTCACAGTCCCCAACACGTTGGACATGCCGGTGACCGCGACCAGGCGAGTGCGCGACGTCAGGTACTCGGAGAGCTGTTCGAGGTCGAGCCGACCGTCGTCGGTCAGCGGGATGTGACGCAACACCGCTCCAGTCTGGCTGGCCAACTGCTGCCAGGGAACCAGGTTGGCATGATGCTCCATCTCGTTGACCAGGATCTCGTCGCCTTGGGACAACTGCGAGCGACCCCAGGCCTGGGCCACCAGGTTGATCGACATGGTGGTCCCGGAAGTGAAGATCACCTCCTCGGGACTCTCGGCCCCGATCATCCGGGCAATCCGCTCGCGAGAACCCTCGAGCGCCTCGTCGATCTGCACGCCGAACTGGTACACACCCCGGTGCGCATTGGCGTAGTAGCTCTCGTAGCACTCGCTGAGCGAGTCGATCACGACGCGAGGTTTCTGGGCGCTGGAGGCACTGTCGAGATAGACCAGGGGCGTGCCGTCGGCCAGTGGGCGGTTCAGAATCGGAAAGTCGTCGCCGATCGTCGCCACAACCCTCAGTCCTCTCTGTCTCGTGCCGCCTGGTCACCTGGAATCAGGCCGAACCACCCGCGGCACCGTCGTGTGAGTAGACCAGTGTCTTGAGAACCTTGAAGCCCAACAGCCCGCATCGCTGTCGCACCGCGGTCAACTGCACCCTGAGCAAGTCGAGCATCGCCGCGGCGCTGAATTCCTCGACCTCCTCCAGAGTCTTCCCCTCGATGTGCTCGCAGAGAATCGAGGCGGCCGCCTGGCTGATCGCACACCCCTCACCGTCGAAAAACGCCTGCTGGATCCGTTGCTCCGAATCGATCTGCAACTGCAGCTGGACGCGGTCGCCACACAGCGGATTCCGCTCGGTATGAGTGCAACTGGGCGACTCGAGCTCGCCGCGATGATACGGTGACTCGAAGTGGTCCAGGATCAATTCGTCGTACAGCTCGTCGCTCACCGACGTCTCCCACCCCAGGTTTCCCATTGGCCGACCACCGCCCAGACCGTGCCCGCCGCCTTCCCTCCTAGTCTAGGAGTCGTCTCGGGTGAGGCCAAGGCAGGTCGGCACCAGCCCGGACTGGGCCATTAGAGGATTTCGAGCTCGGGCAGGGCGGGCCCCGAGCAGACCTGCCGAGCGACCTCGATGGCCACCTTCTGGCTGATCGTCATCAACTGGTCCTTCACCGGGCTGTCGTCGGCGATCAGCGTGCTGACCCGGCCCGCATCACCACGCAGCCTCACCTCGGGATCCGCAGGCAACTCGCCCAGGAACGGAATCTTCAGCTCCTCGGCCTTGGCACGAGCCCCACCCCGACCAAAGATCTCGCCCGTCATGTTCTCGACAATCCCCAGCACCGGGATCTTGACTTGGTTGAACATCGAGATCGCCTTGACCGCATCCAGCAGCGCGACCTTCTGCGGAGTGCAGACGATGACGGCACCCGAGAGCGAGAGCAGTTGCGAGAGTGTCAGGGCGACGTCGCCGGTGCCCGGTGGCATGTCGATGACCAGGTAGTCGAGTTCCCCCCAATCGGTCGCCTGCAGGAACTGCGTCAGAGTGCGGTGCAACAACGGACCTCGCCAGATCACCGCCTGATCCTCGGCGATGTGAAACCCCATCGACATCAACCGCAGTCCATCGACTTCCAAGGGCTGGATCCGCTGCACCAGTTCGCCGTCTGGTCCGGCCAGCTCGATCACCGACGGCTCGCCGCTGGCTCCGAGCAGGTGCGGCACGCTGGGACCGTAGACGTCGGCATCCATCAGGCCGACGCGAGCCCCGGAGGCCTTCAGAGCATAGGCCAGGCCGCAGGCCACGCTGCTCTTGCCAACACCTCCCTTGCCACTGCCGACGCAGATCACGTTGGCAATCTTCAGGCCGATGGTACCGCCGGAGTTCGACCCGCGGACGGTTCGCTCGATGGTCACCTCGACCTCGCCACCAACCGCCTCCCCGACCAGGCTCTCGAATCGCTCGGGCTCGGGGTACGCCGTCGTCGGCAACTCGATGGTCACCCGCACCGCTTCGCCGTCGACCCCCTCGACCGACTTCACCATTTGCAACGACCCCAGCGACCGACCCAGTTCCGGATCAATGATCGCCTCGATCTGCAGTTTCAATTCCGCATCATTCATCGTCAGGATCCACCTTGCCTGTTGCCTCGCACCACCTGGTCATGCCGCAACCCGGATCACCCGTTGGCACATCGCCAAGAGCCGCAAGGGCTTGACGGGTTCAAAGAGTACCGACGTGGCCCCGAGTTCTCTCAGGGGCCACTCCAGTTCCGCGATTTCCCTCGGGCCAACCACCACGATCGGCCAACTTCGATTCCATCCTTCCAGCAAACGCAGCACGTCGGGGTGGCCGACCGCGAGATCAGCCACCACCACGCCCTTGCGTTTCGCATCGACAAACGAGATCACCTCCGAGACGCTCCTGGCCGACTCGACCGAACTGATCGCCGCATCGCCGTCATCGGCCCGCAAGCCTCGTTGCAAAGACCACTGGGTCTGGAGTTCACCTTGGAAGCGGGGGGACTGTTCCAGGACGATGATCGACGACACTTCGCTGATCCCCTCTCGCAAGGCTCCCCACACCGGACCCGCTCGATTCTAGAGGCCCCGTCGACAACCGGCAACGCGTCGCGAATCTTGCCGTGACCCCATCGTGTCAGTAGGCTGCACGCGACCGCACGTGCTGCGGGATGTCGGCCCGAGACTGTCGGAGGTCGAAACGTCATGCTGAAACGAGATGGAAAACCGAGATGAGTGAACACAGCGAACCGTTGGTCAATATCCTGATGGGCAGCAAATCCGACTGGAGCACGATGCAGCATGCTCGAGACATGCTCGATCAGTTCGGCATCGCCAACGAGTGCCGGGTGCTCTCGGCACACCGTACTCCGGCCGAGACCTGCGAATACGTCGCCGGTGCCGAAGAGCGTAGGGTCGAGGTGATCATCGCGGCCGCCGGGGGAGCCGCTCACCTGGCGGGCGTCTGTGCGGCTCATACCGTGCTGCCGGTGCTGGGCGTGCCGATGACCGGCTGGGCCACCGACGGCATGGATGCCCTGCTGGCCACCGTGCAGATGCCTCGAGGCATTCCCGTCGGCACGCTGGCCATCGGCAAGGCCGGAGCCGTCAATGCGGCACTGCTGGCCATCGCCATCATGGCCGGCAGCCGACCCGAACTCAGGCAACAGATCAAGGACTACCGGCAAGCTCAGGCCGATGCCATTCTCGGCGAGACGCTCGAGTGAACCCGACCACAGCTGCCGCCAAAGAGGCCCGTCGAGATCTTCATTCAGGCGGTGGACCCGGCGAAAGCCGCTCGTGAGTGAACTCGAGCCACTCGGATCGCGGCCACGGCTGGGAACCGTGCTGGCCCTCGCCGCCGGCTGCCTGCTGCTGGCCGGAACCACGATACGACTCGGCGTCCGTGACTCGATTCCCGCCACCGCCATGGTGTACTACGCCACGCCCTGGCCCGTGCTGGCAGCGATGCTGGCGCTGCTGGGGGGAGGACTTCGGCTCCGCAACCGATCCGGCTGGTCCGCGCCGGTCGCCACAGCCGGACTGGTCGTGCTGGTCGCCTGGACAATCGCAGCACACGCGACGCATGGGAATCTCGGACCCCAGACCAACACCATCTCGTGCCTGACCTGGAACACCGACCACGGACAGGCCGGTTGGAATCGGCTCGCCGAGACCATCCGCAGCGAAGCGGCCGACCTGGTCTGCCTGGTTGAGGCGGGACCCGCCGAGCCGGAACACGAGACCTTCTGGCAATCGGCCTTCCCCGAGTACGCCTCGGGTGGGCTGGGCAGCGGCATGCTGGTGCTGGTCAAAAACGGCACCGTCCGCCAGACCCGCTCGGGTTCACTCGATGGAAACGCACGCTACCGACAGTTCGATGTGAACTGTCGCGGCCAGGACCTGGTGCTGGTAGTGGTCGATGTCAAGAGCACCCCGTGGATCTCGCGGCAGGCGAGTCTCCAACAGATTGCCGAACTCGTCACCGCCACCCCCGATCGACCGGTGCTGGTCACCGGCGACTTCAATACCCCGACCGATTCGGCCTGGTTCGACGGCTGGCGTCCCGCGCTGGAGAACGCGTGGGAGCAGGCCGGTGACGGATTCCGACCCACCTGGCCCGTCCCCCTGCCCCTGCTCGACCTCGACCAGTGCTGGGGCAACCGGCATGTGGTCTTCCTCCACTGCCAGGCCACATCGAGCTCACGCTCGGACCACCGACTGCTGCTCACCCGCTTTACGATCAACCGGCCCTGACAAGCTCCAGGCCCCAACTGCACTCGATGCAGCCCTTGATCGACTGGTAGGCGGGGCAATTCTCGGCATAGTGCTCGAGCGCCCGATCGACCGTGTCACGATCGATCTCCGGATCCGCTGCATCGCTCGACAGCCGGTACTGCAAGCGGATCGCCGTGATCCTCAGCACACCATTCACCTCGGCAATGTCTCCCTCGACCGATGCCACCAACCGTTCCGACGTCGCAATTGACCGCGCATCCAGCGCGGCAGCCAGGGTGCCGGTCAGTCACCCGGCCACGCCGGCGATCATGTGGTCCAGCGTCGCAGGGTACTCCGGCCCACTGAACTCACGTCCATACTTCTGGGCATAGAAGTCCCTGATGCCGCCGTGGATCCCGAAATCGAGCACGCCGTCGAAACCCTCGATCCGGGCCGTCCGGTGAGGACCCTGGTGCCGGGTGATCTCGATCCGACTCGTGTGTACGACGCTCATGGCTGGTCAGCTCCAGAATCTGAAACGGCTGCAACGCCTCGCTCGCATTGTCCGTAGGCACCGTCGTCTGTCAATCGGCTCACACCCCGCCGGCAACACGTTGACGCCCACCCCGACACCAACCCACAATGTCCCGATGAGCTCCGTACGGTTCTTTCTTGAGACAGGCGAGGCAATCGATGAGCGACACTCAGACGGCCGCCAACTATCACCTGGTCGATTTCGCCGAGATCCCCGGTGTCGAGTGTCCCTGTGGGACCGCGCGGCGGGCGTTTGCCGACATCGAGTCGTACCCGGGGACGATCCACGTCACCGAGATCTCCGCCGACGCTCAGCTGCACTACCACAAGCGGTTGACCGAGACCTACTACTTCCTCGAATGCGATGACGATGCACAGATGCAGCTCGACGACCAGTTGATCCCGGTCCGGCCCGGGCAGTGCATCATGATCCCACCCGGCACGCGACACCGTGCGGTGGGCACGATGAAGGTGCTGATCGTGGTCTTTCCCAAGTTCGACCCGGCAGATGAGTGGCTCGACTAGACCAGTCCGAGTCGCTTCCGCAAGAACCACTCCAACGACACCAGCGCCACGAACAGACCCAGCACGTACCAGTTGTCCCAGAGGTCGATGACGGTCGCCTGGCTCAGACCCGTCGCCGACGGCACCGCCGCCAGCTGTTCGATCGCCTCGCCAAACTGCTCGGGGGCAAACCGGGCCCCGCCGCTGAGCTGGGCGATCTGTTCCAGCAGACCGGGGTCGGCCGCGGGGTCGTCCAGTTCCAGGTCGCGGGCATCGATCAGAAACCTTGCACGAGCCGGTAACCCCACCGATTGGCCACCTCGACTGGCATTCACCTCGACCCAGTAATCCCCCGCTTCTGCGGTCTCGGCAAAACGCGACGAATAGGCATCGAGGTCCTTGCGAGGCTTGAGGTCGACCTGGCGAGGTCCCGGGGCGAGCACCCGCACCTGGAACTGGGCGTCGTCGATCGGCTGGCCCTGGTCGTCGCGTGCCCCGAACCGCAGCGGGACCTCGGCAGCGGCATTGAACGTTCGCGGTTCGACCTGGACCCAGACCGGCTGATCGGTGTCGTCCTCCTTGTGGGCCAGCCAGAAGATCATCTGCTGCCAGAACCTCTGGTGCACCTCCCGGTGTCCGAACTGGAACCAGAAGTAGGTCGAATCTCCGGCAAAGGCGATCAGCCGTCCGGTGCCGGTGTCGGCCGAGAGCAGCATCGGGTTGCCGTCGGTGTCGCGGGCCAACACGTCGATGAAGTCGTTCTTGGGCCGAATCCGATTGGCTTTTTCCAGCGGCGGCAGAGCCTCCCAGCGGGCGCGGTTCGTCTCGCCGCTGTCGGCAACCCGCATGATGAAGTGAGCCAACCCGGCGTCGGTGGGGATCACGCGAATGTCCTGCATCAGATGCAGATCGGTCTCGATGGCGCCGGGCCCCTGCAATTCCGCCGGACTCATCGCCACCGGCGACAAAGCGTCCAGCGGAGTGTTGGCGTAGCCGCCGGCACCGAAGGCACTGAACCCGCCCAGCATCAACAACCCGGCTCCCTCGCGGACCCGAGCCGCCAGGCTCGCCAGGTGATCCCGACCCAGCACGCTGGCCGGGACGTTGCCCAGGATGTAGACGTCATGTTGATCCCGGGCAAACAGCTCGGCATTCAGCCCCGCCGCACGACCGCCGGGCCCGGGCCGGACAATGTGAGTTTCGAGCTGGATCTTCTCCGACGCCCTCAGCAGCTGCACGCTGCGGATTTCAGGGCGTGGCCGATCGATGTAGGCCACCCGGATGCCTCCACGACGGACACTGATCAGAGATCGCCGACGGTTGTTCGTCTTGCGGACCTCTTCGGCCAGCCCGTCGGCCTCAACCGCAATCTTGAATTCTCCAGCCTGCGACGGCACAAACGACAACTCAACCTGGCGAACATCCTCGTTGCGGGTCGTGGTGATACGTCGTATCGGTGAGGTGCGTCCCGTGGGAGGCGGCTGGACCATGGGTCCAGACTGGCCGATCGTCTTGCCCGTCCGGTCCTCGACCCTCAGTCGCACCGTGATGTCGCGGTTGGCCGCACCCACCAGCCGCACCCGCGCACGCACGATCACCGCCTTGTTCGCGAAGACCACCCGGTCCACCAGCAGATCGTCGACGGAAATGTCCAGCGCGTTGTCGCTGGCGCCGGAGGCTCCGTAGGGAACGGTGTAGACGGGCAGGCCCTGGTCTCCGAGCATCCGGGCCACGCGGCGGGGATCGAGATCAAACGGTGCAACCGCCCGCTGAGCTCCATCACCCATCAGCACCACGCCACTGATCTGCTGGTTCCTGGCCTCCTGCAGCACCTTCTCCAAAACGTTGCCCATCGCCGTCTGATTCCCGGTGGTTTCCCCAGACGGCAGCTGGTCCCGGGCGAGTTCCAGCGGCACCAGGTCGCTGTCGAAGTCGAAGTACCGCACCTCGATGTTCTCACCCAGATCCTCCAGCTGAGCCCGAAATGTCCCGATCGTCTCGATCAATGCCTCCCGTCGCGTCTTCCCTCCCGCCGCATCCCCGATACTCATGCTCTTGGTTCGGTCCATCACCACGGCGAACACCCGCGGCCGTGTGTCGGGTTCGATCACCTGCAGGCTGGGACGCAGCATCGTAAAGGCCAACACCACCGCCACCGACAGCCTCAACAGCAACAGCAACCTCGCCGATCCAGGTGACAGGTCCCGCAGGCGACGGGGATAGGACCAGACGATCACCGCAAAAACGGCCAGCAGGCCCACCACCACCAGCGACCAGTGCCAGGCGGGTGACATGTCAAAACGGATCATGAACCGCCTCCGGCAACCGCACCGGGGACCTGGTCGGATTCGTAGAAGCGGTTGGCGACCAGGTGCTCGCAGCAAAACACCAGCAACAGCAGCAGCAGCAGCATCGGAAACATCTCGCGACCGATTCTCATGTCGCCCACGCGTCGCTCGAGTTCCTCGAGATCGGTGGCCACCTGGTAGCGATCGGCTCCGAGCAGTGAATCAAGATCCTCGGCCACCAGTCTCGACAGATCGCGTTCGGCGGCATCGAGATTCAGGCTGAAACCTGCGCCCCAGTTGGCCGCGTCGCCTCGACCCCGGACCTGGTAATGGCCCAGCGACTCGGCGACGTCGATCGAGAGTACCTGGCCGCTGCGGGAGCGGCCGGGGCGCTGGCTGCCATCGGGAGCGACCACCGAAAACTCGGTGACCGAACGCGTCGGAAACAGCTGGACCGCCAGCGAGGTATTCGCTTCGTAGGTGTAGGATTCACCAGAGCGTTGAGCGAGGTAGCCGACGAGCTGATCGACCAGTACCACGAACCAGTCCGAGCGGGCCAGGTCGTTCCACTGCCAGCGGAGATCCAGTGCGGTGGCCAGCATCAGCGTCCGGCCACGGCCGAGGCTGCGTTCCAGCAGTGCCGGATCATGAGCGTCACCGGTGAAGCGGGCCACCACCTGGCTGCCCGGTCCCGATTCCAGACGCCAGTACAGCCGCACGTCACGCAGCACCAGGTCACCGGCACCGCCGAGGTCGGCGAACAACTTCAGAGCCGGATGCGTGGCGTTGCGGAGGTCGAGGTATTCTGGTGGCGTGAACTTGCGGGACACATCCAGGGTCGCCGGCAGCACGGCCTGGGCGGCTGCGGTGTTGTAGGACGAGGGCTTGACGCCGCGGTCCTGCTGCCAGTGCACGCTCGAACCCAGCACCACCCCCAATCCTCCGCCCGACTCGACAAATCTCTCGAGCGCACTCCACGACGTCTCAACCACCTCCGGGACATTCAACAGGATCACCGTGCGGTAATCCGAGAGCGTGGCATCGGCCAACCGGTTGGGTGGAACGTGATCGCAGCGGAACCGTGCCCGGCCCCTCTCGACTTCCTGCCGCGGAGCCAGCGACTCGACCAAGTAGGCCGCTTCCCTCGCCGTCGGAGCCACCACCAGGACGCGCGGGGCCGAAGCCACCGCGACGGTGAAGTAGGCCACGTCGTCGGCGGACAGCGGATCACTGGATCTCAACCGCAGTTCCCCCTGGACGAAGGGACCGGCGAGCCCATCGGCGACCAGGCTCACCGTGGCCGCAGCCCCACCCACCAGCTTGACTTCGGCGGACCCCCGAGGCACCCGCTTGCCCGCTTGATTGACCACCAGCAGGTCGACCGTGCGAGCCAACTCGCCGTCGTGGCCCATGCCGTCGATCGTCGCGGTGATCGTCACCGCGCCGCCGTCAGCGACTCGCTGACGCGAGAGGTCCAGCGAGGCGATGCCGGTGTTGACCGGCTTGGCCACGCCGGTGTCCACCACGTAGATTCCACCCAGCCATGGACACGCCTCGACCGCACCACTCAGACGGGTTGCGTCGGCTGTGCCTTTCGACCAGGCACCTCGAGCCAGGTCGGTAAACACGTACACCTCGCGAACAAACTGATCCTCGCCCGCCGAACCGGCAAGGTCACGTTCCCGATTCGACTCAAGCAGCGACAGGCCGCTTTCGATGCAACCGTTGAGCGTACGGCTGACCGGATGCAGAACCAGCTGGTCGATCCGACGCCGCAGGGCCACCGGACTCGACTGAAACAGCACAAAGCGGGCGGCCGCCGGCGGCTGTGCCCCGGCCTCCCCCTCGGGAGCAGCATCGCCGTCGGCCACGGGGACCACGCGAGTCGACTCGACGGCGGTGTCGATGACCGCGACCTGGCTGCCGGCCGGGAGCCGGTCCAGGTGCTCACGAGCAATCTCCTGGGCCACCTCCAGCCGCGTCTTGCTCTGCTGACGGTACTCCATGCTCTGGCTGGTATCGAAGATAAACACCGCGGCAACCGGAGCATTGCGGGCTGCCACCAGAGACGGGGTGGTGATCTCGGCACCGACCCGTGGCCCGTACCAACCGCCGGCCCACAGCGACAGCAACAGCACGATCACAACGCCCAGCCCACCTCGCAACAACGACCGACGAGTCGACAGTTGGTGACCGGGCCAGCCGCGACGCCGCCAGCGGCCGATGACCAGGCGGTAGAGGATCAGCGGAATCACAAACACTGCCAGCAGACCCAGCACTTCGCCGGGCCAGCGGGGCCAGTAATCTGCCGCGGGCAACTTGGGACGGGACACGGCCAGGACCAGCAATGCAATCAAGGCGATCCGCAACAGCAACAACCAGATGTGCCGCAGCCGCAGCCGACGCCGATTGTGACGCCGCCGTTGCTCGAGCAATCGCAACGCGGGGAACAGGTGAGGCTTGGGTCGGGCACGCAACAGCATGTGCAACAGAACCGGCACAGCCGCCAGGCCGAGTCCGTAGATGATGGCGGGGTTGATCAGTTGCATCGGTTGACGTCACCAATCGGCAATTCCGCCTTCATTCTAACTGCTGCGACGCGGTTGCGAATGACCCAACTGGATCATTCTCCTCCGGCAATCACCTCCAACACCTCGTCCCGAATCGCCGCGTTGACACTCAAGCCGTTGCCACCATCGATCACCGCCCGCCCTTCGAGCGTCACAAAGTGACCGCCGGCCGCCTCGAGGATCGGCAAAAACGCCGCCGCGTCCCAGGCGTTCATCTCCGGATCCACCATTACGTCGGCTCGACCGGTCGCCACAAGCAGGTGCCCGTAGCAGTCGCTCCAGCCTCGAACCAGCCCCGCGGCCGCACAGAGACTGTCGAACACACTCTGCAGGCCTGTCGTCTTCCAGCCGGTGATCGTCGTAGTGCAGAACAACGCCTCTTCGAGCGTCTCGACACTCGACACACGAGCCGCCCGCGGTTCCTCGACCCCCTGCTGCCACCACGCCCCCAGCCCGACTCCGCCGTAGACCACCTCGTCCAGGGCCGGCATCCGGCAGACTCCCGCCACCATCACGCCCTCGTGTTCGAGACCGATCAGTGTGCCGAACAGCGGGACATGGTGAATGAACGACTTGGTGCCGTCGACGGGGTCGAGAATCCACCGGTAGCCGCTGCTCCCCCGGGTCTCGGCAAACTCCTCGCCCAGGACCCCGTCACCGGGCCACGACCCGGAGACCCGATCACGAATCAGTTGTTCGGACTCGCGATCCGCTGCCGTCACCGGCGAAGCATCACGCTTGTGCTCAATCGCCAGGTCCGAATCGCCGTAATGACGCAGGATCAACTCGCCCGCCTCGGCCGCCACGGCGACCGCGAAGTCGAGTCGACTGGAAAGATCGGCCAGTGGATCGCTCAAGAGATTCCTCGGCCGCACACCGCGTTGATGATCACGAATATGACGTAGCACAACACCAACGGAACACCCATCCAGCGTTCAAATGTGTTCTTCCGAACCGCCCGGAAGATGCAGCCCCGGAAGATCACAAGGATCAGGAGCATCGTCGGCAGGTGCAGCCGCAGGAAGATCTCCCGGGCAAAGATATCGGTCACCGAAGCATCAACAATCGGCAGATCCGCGGCGATGGCCGCGGCGCCAATCACGAACAGCACGTTGAGCACATCGGCGCCGATCACGTTGCCGACAAGCAACTCGGGGTGACCTCGACGGATGGATGTCATGCCGACGACCAGTTCCGGCAGCGACGTGCCAAAGGCCACCAGCGTCGCCGACAGCACGACCTCGGGAACCTCCAATCGCTTGGCCATCACCTCGACCGACTCGATCAACACGTGGCTG
This sequence comes from Planctomycetota bacterium, assembly GCA_963580005.1. Taxonomy (GTDB): domain Bacteria; phylum Planctomycetota; class Planctomycetia; order Planctomycetales; family Planctomycetaceae; genus UBA8437. Next base: position 5,303 of record CAUZJR010000055.1, on the reverse strand, counting down.
CTGAGGACCACCACCGCCGCTCCCACCAGCAGCACACTCAGCAGTACGATCGGGTGACCAGGCGGGCCAGGACCGTCTTCGGCCTGATCTGGCTCGTTCGGCTCGTTCGGCTCGGCGAGTTCCCCAGCCGATTCGATCGCCTCGGTCTGGAGGCTCCAGCGGACCGAGACAATCATGTAGGCGGCCAGCAGCACCAGGAACATGGCACCGGCCCACCGCGGGACCACGGCCGACTCGCCGTGAACACTCCACAATCCGTAGCAGAGTCCTGCCAGCAAGAGCGCCGATCCGAACTGCACCCAGCCCTGTCGAGACAACAGGAAGCGATTGACCGGCAGGCGGGTGATCAGGCACCCCAGCCCGAAGATCAACCCGGTGTCGGCGATGACCGAGCCGACGGCATTCCCCAGGGCCAGGCCGCTGTTGCCCTCCCAGGCCGCCATCACGCTCACCGCACATTCCGGAGCCGTCGTCCCCAGGCTCACAATTGTAGCTCCGACAATGATCGCCGGTACACCCAGCCGCCGTGCGAGTGAACTGGCACTTTCGACCAGCCAGTCGGCACCCAGCATCAGGGTCATCATCGAGACGGCGACCAGGCCCAGCAGCACCAGCCAGTGCAGATCCTGAAACCAGTCGCTGGGAATCAGGTGTTCCACGGTCCCTCGCCCGTCTCTTGAGCCAATCAAGCGGCAATCCTAACTGGCGCCTCGATCCGCCGGAAGGCCCGTCCTGCGACCACCAGTCAGCACGATCGTTCCGGTTGTACCGATCCTGACGATTGCGGGTCGGGTTGTGTGGCCTGCAGGCTCAGAAAATGCGGGTTCTGACGTGTGTAGCGACCGATAGAAGTCTGGGGTAATCGGACCCGAGCAAGGGACTCGGCTCGTGCAACGTGAAATGAACGTACTGGCGTTGGTAAAAAACTCGGAACGCTACGTCTTCCTTTACGATGACGACAGCACCGAGAGTGTCCTGCAGAAGCTGGGGCAATACGCGGCCGACGAGGAGCTGAGTTTCAGCTGGTACGACGCCGCCGTGCTCAGCCAGAAAGTCCGAAGGCTCAAGGAGGAAACGATCGCCAAGACCTCGGCGGTCCCGTCCTCCTCGTCCTCCTCGTCCTCCTCGTCCCCCTCGATCACCTCGGCACCTGCCTCGGCCGTGTCACAGCCCGAGCCCGATGCTCGACCTGAATCGGTACCGCTGCCTGGGCTGAGGTTTCGAGGTTCGGGTCGCTTCCTGCCCTGACGAATAGAGGCCTGTCATGCAGGCGGCCGTCGAGGGTTTTCTGCGATACCTGCGGATCCAACGCAACGCGTCTCCGCTGACACTGAAGTCCTACGGCACAGACCTCGCAGGACTGCTCGAGTTCCTGCGTTCGACCGAGGACCGGTTGCTCGAGCCTCGCGAGGTCACGATCACCCTGCTCCGCGGCTACGTGGCCGGTCTGCACCAGAACGGATACGCCCGCTCGACGATCGCTCGCCGCTTGGCCAGCACAAGAAGTCTCTTCGAGTACTGCCGCCGCGAGAAGCTCGTCGAGTCGAACCCCGCCAAGGCGCTGCGGACACCCAGGCAGGGACGACGATTGCCTCACTTCCTGTCCACCGAACAGGTGGCCCAGCTGCTCGAAACTCCGTCGATCGACCAGCCTGCGGGGCTGCGAGATCGAGCGATTCTCGAGACACTCTACTCGGCCGGCCTGCGGGTCAGTGAACTGGTCGCTGTGAATCTCGGCGACTGGGACCGCGACGCCAACGTGTTGAGAGTGCGTGGAAAGGGACGCAAGGAACGCATCGCGCCGGTCGGGCGGTTCGCCGCCACGGCACTGCTGGCCTGGCTGGAATCCCGCAGGCCCGCAGCCGATCTCGCACCCTCTGAACTCGATGCTGTGTTCCTGAATCGATTTGGACGACGGCTGAGTGCCCGGAGCGTCGGACGGATGCTGGAAAAACACATCGCCGCCGCCGGCCTCGATCAACTCACCTCACCCCATACACTCAGACACAGCTTCGCCAGCCACATGCTCGACGGCGGAGCCGATCTCCGCAGCGTCCAGGAACTGCTCGGTCACAAGAGCCTGACGACGACGCAGATCTACACCCACGTCAGTACCCGCCGACTCAGAGAAACCTACGAGAGGTCGCACCCGCACGCTCGAGGCGAGCCGACAGACGTGCACTCCGGACCTGGTACTCAACACCGCACCGGCTAGGCAGACGGCTCTCGCTTCCAACCCCGCTCGACAAACAGCGGCACGTGCTCGGGTGAAACGAACAGCCTGTCCTCGGAGTTGGGGATCCGGTAGTAATTCTCCGGTCGCAGCAACACCCCGTCGTCGGCGTTGAGGTCGATGACCCAACGCGAAGGCGGAGTGCGTCGCGACAGGAATCTCAGTTCAAACGGTTCCAGCTGCAGCGGATCGGTCGCGTGGAAGATCCCGCGATGAGCGGCCCGGGCGGCAGCCACGTCGCGGCGGACCCGGCCCAGAGACCGATCGAGCCACGCCTGTCGCTTCATCCCCTTCGGATCCGGAACCGCCTCGAGTACCGAGTCCTGCTTCCGCCACGGGTTGACGTTGGGCCAGATGAAATACGGACAGGCCTGCCCCAGCTTCAGCAGCCGCTCGTTGTAGCTCAACGGCCGAGGCGCGGGCTTGGTGCGGTTGGGCTGGTTGCGATTGATGAAGCAGAGAAATCGGCCATACCCGTCCATGATCTCGTATCCAAACACCATGAACATCTGGAACGTCTCGATCGTCTTCTGCATCACCTTGACATCCGAGACGATCTCTCGTTCGAGTGCCATTTCCGCGGCACGAGCATGATGGTGGTGATTCTCCGACGCGTTCTCCCTCAATCGCCCCTTCAGAGATTTCACCAGTTCGTCGGGCAGCGGGGCGCTGAACTCGGGCCACTTCTTCGCAAATGGGTCGGCCAGGAAGGGCTGCCAGCGAGCATCCTCGATGCCCACAAAACTGGTCGTGCCCGGGAACCGAAAACTCACCTCCGCGGTGTCGATCCCCAGCAATCGAACCCCGATGTCGCCCACGGCACTCACGATCACAGTGTCCCCGTCGTGAGTCTGCTCACCGACGGTTCCCTGCCGGTTCATCCGCTGGCCCAGCCGAGAGATCCCACTGGTGAGGTTGGTCCGGTCGTTGAATCGAATTGCCCGCGCCATTGATTCGCTCCCCCTGTTGACTCCCGGGCCCTGCCCGCTCGTGTCCCGCCAAGGAAGCGACGGGAACAGCCCGAGAGAACAGCACGACGGCCGCTGAAGCAGACACCCTTTTCATCCTCCGAGACGGGGCTTAGATTAGCCGGTGCGGAGGACACAGGCGAGGGACGAGGCAGCCGATGATCGTCAGTTGGGAGTGGCTGGGGCAGTACGTCGCGCTCGAGATGCCTCTCGAGGATCTGACCACGCGGCTGACCATGTCGGGGCTGAATCTCGAGGGGACCGAGTCGATCGGAGACGACACGGCGATCGATCTCGAGGTGACCAGCAATCGCCCCGATTGCCTCGGACACATCGGTGTCGCCCGCGAAGTCTCGGTCCTGTACGGCCTGCCTCTGGACACACCCGACCCCAGGCCTAAAACCTGCAACGACCCAGTCTCCGAACAGACCTCCGTCGAGATCACCTGCCCGGACCTCTGCCCCCGCTACACCGCGAGAGTCCTGCAGGGGGTCCACGTCGGACCCAGTCCCGACTGGCTCGTGCAGCGACTGGCCACAGTCGGAATCACCTCGATCAACAACATCGTCGATGTCACCAACTACGTGCTGCTGGAAACCGGCCAGCCGCTGCACGCCTTCGACTTCGACAAGCTCGACGAAGGACGGATCGTGGTTCGAGAAGCGACCGCCGACGAGGAATTCCAGGCGATCAACCACACGACCTACAAGCTGGCCCCGGGGATGTGCGTGATCGCCGATGCCTCGAAAGCCGTGGCGTTGGCCGGAGTGATGGGAGGAGCGGAGACGGAGATCTGCGAGTCCACCACCAGCGTGCTGATCGAGACCGCCGAGTTCGCTCCGCTGTCGGTCCGAAACACCGCCCGCACGCTCTCGCTGTTCAGCGACTCGTCGTTCCGCTTCGAACGAGGCATCGACCCACTCGGAATCGATTCCGCCAGCCGTCGCTGCTGTGAACTGATCCTCGAACTCGCCGGCGGCCAGCTGCTCGATGATGTCGTCTGGGCCGGGGAACCGCCGCCCAGCGAGCCGACACAGGTCTCGATTCGCTTCGACCAGGTCCCACGAGTGCTCGGCATCGATGTGCCCCGCTCCGACATCATCAGCATCCTCGAACAACTCGGACTCACATCGATTGAAGACTCCGCCGACGACTCGGCGTCTTTTGCCGTGCCCGGCTGGCGAAGAGACCTGTCTCGAGAAATCGACCTGATCGAGGAGGTCGCCCGTGTCTGGGGCTACGACCGCATCCCCGAAGACAACCGGGTCCCGCTGACACTCTCGCAGCCCACGCACCGTGACCGGGTCACCGGCACGATTCGCGACCTGTTGTGTGCCGCCGGCTTCCACGAAGCCATGACGATCTCGTTTGTCACCTCCGAGTTGTTTGGGCTGTTCCGGCCCGAGCCCGACCGAGAACCCCTCGCGGTCGAACACTCGTCCCGACGACAGGAAAACCTGCTGCGACAGAGCCTGGTACCCAGCCTGCTGCAGTCTCGACGAGAAAACGAACGTCATGGGTCATTCGGTGTCGACCTCTTCGAGATCGCAAACGTGTACCTCGAATCCGCTCCCGGGGCCGAGGGATCCGAGCCGACCCGCGTCACCGCCGTCACCGGACGCTCGTTCGCAGAACTCAAGGGCGTCTGTGAGATGATGATGGCCCAATTGGCCCCCCACTCACGCCTGAGCGCCGAACCATTGGAATTGGCCGGGTTCATCGAAGGTCGCGGTGCCCGACTGCTGCTCGAGGGGACTCCCTGCGGTTGGCTGGGTGAGCTGAGTCGCAACGCCACCGATCCTCTCGACCTCCGAGATGCCGTCACAATTGTTGAACTCGATCTCGCCACGATTGAAGAGGTTGTGGAGACCACTCGTCGGTTCGCCGAACTGCCGCGGTTTCCCGCCATCGAACGGGATCTCAACTTCCTGCTCGACCTGCACGTCTCCTGGGACGCTCTCGAATCGGTCGTCCGCGAGAACTCCGGGCCGCTGCTCGACAGCATCTCCTTCGGCGGCCAGTACCAGGGACAGCAGATCCCCGCCGACAAGAAGTCGTACGTGATCACGATCGGCTACCGCTCGGACCAGCGGACGCTGACC
>CAUZJR010000054.1:0-18275 GCA_963580005.1 Planctomycetota bacterium | reverse complement strand
GTGTATCCCGGCGACAAGAGCGTCCTGTATCGCAATATGGGGAAGTTCCGGTTCGCCGAAGTGCCGAAGGCGGCAGGCATGGATCGCCCGCAGACCTACCAGGCCGCGTGGGCCGACTGGGACAGCGACGGGGCACTCGACCTGGTCGTCGGTGGCGGGCTGTACAAGAACCCCGGCCACGCCGGCCACTGGATCAAGGTCCGACTGATCGGGTCCGGGCCGGTCAATTCGACCGCCATCGGTGCCTCGGTGAGAATCCGCGTCGGAGGCGACAAGCAGCGGGTGATCACTCGCCAGGTGACGTCGGGAACCGGACAGGGCAACCAGGCGGATGCCACGATGCACTTTGGACTGGGTGACCACTCCGGCGAGGTGACTCTCGAGATCCTCTGGCCAGGCAACCGCAAGCAGACGCTCAAGACGCCGATCGACCGCCAGGTGACGGTCCGTTTCTCCGGCAAGTGAGCCGCTCCGCGGTCGTGATAATCCCTGCCGTGTTCCGCCTGTTGACTCGGCCACGAATTCCCGTGGCCGTTTCTACAGCTGCGGGCCGGGAGGATCACGCCGATGGTGGTCACCGAGACCTGTTGTGTACGCGACCCGCTGCAGTGCATCATCCCGCCCTACATGCTCGAACGCCTGGCCGAATCGGGCTACCCCGGTCATCCCGATCAGGCCGACCAGGCCGAGTTGGCCGAGTTGGCCGAGTTGGCCGAGCGGGCTCGAGATTCGATGCTGCGGTCGATCGAGACTCGAGCATTCCGCGAGGCGACCCGGGCGGCTCCGCAGTTGCTTGTCAGCCCGTCGCCCGACGGAGGCATGCACCGCATGGTCTACGACGCGGGAGGTTCCTTCGATCTGCCCGGCAAGCTGGTGCGTTCCGAGGGTGACGCCGATACCGGCGACATGGCGGTTCGCGAGGCGTACCGCCACACCGGCAGCGTCTGGAAGTTCTTCAACAAAGTCCACGGCCGCAATTCACTCGATGGACTCGGCATGACGCTCAAGAGCTGCGTCCACGTCGGCCGCAACTACAGCAATGCGTTCTGGGACGGATCGCGAATGGGATTCGGCGACGGCGACGGAATTCTCTTTCGCCGGTTCACCCGGTCGATCGAGGTCGTTGCTCACGAGTTGGCTCATGGCGTGATCTCCTTCAGCGGGGACCTGCGCTATTACGGCGAGTCGGGTGCACTCAACGAGCACTTCGGCGATGTGTTCGGCGTACTGGTGCACCAGTGGAAGCGACGGCAGGAGGCTCGGGGGGGTGACTGGACGATCGGCAGCGACCTGCTGGTCAAGGCCTCGACCCGGCGAGCGCTCCGCGACATGGCCGCCCCGGGGACCGCCTACCGCGACGATCCGTTCCTGGGCGACGACCCCCAGCCGGCTCATTGGGACGACCGCTACCGGGGCGATTCGGACAACGGCGGAGTCCACATCAACTCGGGCATCCCCAACCATGCTTTCTACCGTGCGTCGGTCGAACTGGGTGGCAACGCCTGGGAGACTCTCGGGGATGTCTGGTACCAGTCGCTGCAGTTGCTGAAAGCCGACAGCCGATTCCAGGACTGTGCCGAGATCACCGAGCGGGAAACGGCTCGGCAATTCGGGGTCCGCAGCCGCGAAGTGAACAGCGTGCGGAGGGGATGGCGGGCGGTGGGGATTGTCGTATGATCTCCTGAAGTCAAGGTCTCAAGCGACCGCTCCTCCTGCTGCCCGAGGTTCCCCGATGCGAATTCACCTGGCACCCGGCCGACTCGCACTGCTGCTGGCCGGCCTGATGTTCTCCGTGGCGGGGTGCGGTGGCGACGAGGAATCTGTGGGCGGCGACGGGGGTTCGGCCCAGCTGGATCCGGCTCCCCAGTTTGATTCGGTTGCTGCCAACGCACGGGCGTCTGGAGCCGATTCGGCTGTGCTGCCGATCCCCGTCCCCAAGGCCGATTTGGACAAGCCGAAGAAGAAGGTTGCCAGGAAGGGGACCGACGAGGGGTTCGACGAGGACCTGCCGATGATCCCGGTCGAACAGGCCGGGGCGATGGTGGCCCTGGAGGCGGTTGGGGCGGAGGTCAAGCTCGACTTCCGCGATCGCATCGTCGACGTCGACCTCAAGGGCACTGAATTTGACGACAAGGCGGCCATCCACCTCGCAGCGCTCAAGGATGTCCGCTCGATCAACCTCTCCGAAACCAGGATCACCGACGCCGGACTGGTGCACCTCGCCAAGCTCCCCAACATCCGGCGGCTCTTCCTTTATGGAACCGGTGTCACCGACAAGGGACTGCCCCATTTGAAGGGACTGGTGAGTCTCGAGACGCTTTGCCTGGACGAGACACGTGTCAGCGACGAGGGACTGTCGAATATCCGGGGGTTGATGGCCCTGGAGGTTTTGCACCTCCGGAGCCGATTGCCGGTCAGTGATCGCAGTATTCCGCTGATTATTCGCTTCGAAAAACTGCGGGAATTGAAGGTCGAAGGGACAAAGATCACCCCCGAAGGCCTCGAGCGACTCAAGCGGAAGTTGCCAGATTGTCGAATCGAATAAATAGGTGGGCTGCTGAGGCAGCGAGCCTGCTGTCTGTAGAGAATTGGCAGAGTCGGGTGGTCGCACTTGACCGGGGATCAAATGTGGCCGTATCCTGTGAGGTAGGCGGGTGTTTGTGCGCCGGTCCTGCTGTCGGAAGTAAGAACGAGGGAAACGTGATGGCACGTCTTTTGCCCGTTGTGTTGGCCGCTGTGGTCGCATTTGTTGGTCTGGCCGACAGTGTTGAGGCCGCCAACAACGTGGTCGCCGCTCCGTCGGCAACCGATACCCGAATCAAGGTCCAGCACTGGGTCGCCGCACAGGGTGTGACCGACAAGGCGGTCCTGGAACGGATCGGCAAGGCCTGGGCATTCGACAAGCAGTCGATGTCGGGCAGTCGAGTACTCGACATGGTCGTCGGCACGTTTTCGAGCGTCGACGCCAAGACGAAGTCGTTCATCGAATCCTGCAAGCTTGAAGCGGGAACCCCCGTTCCCGCCGCTGGGATTCTTGAAGGGAAAGACGCCTTCTACACGGCCAATATGCAGCTGTTTTACGGCCGGTTCCTGGCCCAGAAGCAGATGTACGACGAGGCACTCGAGCTGCTTGCGGCACTGGAAACCAAGACGGTGGTTGACCCCGCCGGGCTGCTGTATTTCAAGGCGGTCTGCGAGCACCAGTTGCTGAAGAAGACCGAGGGCCTGGCGACGATTCGCACTTTGCTGGAAAACACCACGAAGGTGCCCCTGAGGTACAAGACCACCGCCGAGTTGATGCAGCACGACCTGCGGTCACTCAAGAAGGACTCGCTCACGGAAATCTCGCGGAAGATGAAGGACGTCGAGAGGCGTTTGGAGTTGGGACGAGGTGGCCAGCGGGTGCAGAAGGAAGAGGACGAAATCGTTGCCTCGCTGGACGCGATCATCGAGAAGCTGGAGCAGCAGGGCGGCACGTGACCTGGCTGTGGCAACGGCCCGGGTGGTCGTAATCAGTCCAACAGCCCTGCCCAGGACAGCTCGATTCGAGGTGGCCAGGGTCCCGGCAATGTCGCCAACAAGAACACCGGCACCCGCACCGGCTGGGGCGCCCTGCCTCCCAAGGCCGAGGCTCGTGCCCGCAACATTCTTGATCGCAACTACCCGGCTCACTACCGCAAGGCGATCGACGAATACTTCAAGCGGCTGGCCCAGAGACAGACGGCTTCGCGGAAGTAGTCGGCAGCAGGATCACGCAAAGGGGTCGGATTCACCACCGGTGGGTCCGACCCCTTTTGCATGCGCCGCCCCCCCGAACTTGCACCTCCGCGCCACACCGGGACAATAGGAACTGTCCCGCTCACTCAGCGAAGGGAAGTCCGATGAGACGCCTCGTGATCACGTTGTTCCCGGCTCTGTGCCTGGCCCTGTTCGCACTCGCCCCCCCGGCCTCCGCCGAGGACTGGCCGACCTATCGCCACGACGTCACTCGAGGTGGTGCGACGGGTGAGACTTTGGCCTGGCCGCTGAAGAGCCAGTGGACCTTCAGCACTCCCGTGCCGCTGAAGACCGCGTGGTCGGGTCCCGAGGGACGTTCGATCGAGGGCAAGGACCTGCACGACCGGGTCCGGTTCGACGACGCGTTGCACGTGGCGATCGTCAAGGGCAAGGTCTACTTCGGCAGCTCGGTCGATCATCGGATTCAGTGCGTCGATGCCGCCACCGGTCAAACGGTCTGGACCACCTTCACCGACGCCCCGATCCGGTTGGCTCCGAGTGTCGCCGACGGGCGAGTGTACATCGGCAGCGAGGATGGATATGCGTGGTGCCTGGATGCAGCGACCGGTCGGGTGTTGTGGAAACTGCGGCTGGGCCAGGCCGACGAACGGATCGTGGCACGCGGCGAGATGATCTCACGGTGGCCGGTCCGTACCGGGATCCTGGTCGAAGACGGTGTCGCCTACTTCGGGGCCGGCATCTTCCCTCACGAAAACGTCTACCTCGCAGCCGTCGACGCAAAGACCGGCAAGCCGATTTGGCGGAACGACCAGGTCAGCCACGGGAATGCGGGTCGAGCCGACCTGTCGCCGCAGGGGTACCTGCTGGCCACCAAGACGGCACTCTACTTCCCCTCGGGCCGATCCAGGCCCTCGACGGTCGATCGCAAGACGGGCAAGATCAAGGTCATCGCCGGTTGGCGAGGCGGCTCGTCCGGCGAAACACTCAACCTCTCATCCGGCCAGGTCGCCGGCGGCAACGTCGTGATTCTCGGCGGATCGCTTCGTACCTTCACGCTCGGCAGCCAGGTCGCCGGTGCTGCGGGTTCGACCTACGTGACCACCGGAGGATCCCTGGCGCGGATCAACCAGAAGATCTATGCGACCGTCAACGCCAACCGTGCCAAGCTCCGCAACGACCTGCGAGCCGTGTACAGCCTGTACCGCAGCGGGAAGATCGAGAAGCCTGAATACCTGGTCAAGGCCGAGGCGGTTCGATCGAAGCTCAACGCGCAGGAGGAGGTGGGTGTCGAGTGGAAGGTGAAGTGTGCCTCGAACTCCGCGGTCATCCTCACGGCCAACGCGGTGATCGTCGGCGGGAAGAACATTGTCGAGATCTTCGACGCGAAGACCGGTAAGCCGACCGGGCGTTTGGCGGTCGAGGGATCCGCTCGTGGGCTGGCCGTCTCCGACGGTCGCCTGGTCGTCAGCACCGATTCGGGTCACATTCACTGTTTCGCGGCCGGTGCCGCAGGCCGGCAGGTTGCCGAGAGCAAACCGGTTGCCGACCCGTATCCGCAGGACAAGTTGACCGCGGTCTACGAGTCGTCGGCCAAGGCGATCCTGGCACAAACCGGGATCCGTACCGGGTTCTGCCTGGTGGTCGGAGCCGAGCAGGGCCGACTGGCGTTGGCACTGGCTCGCAACAGCGGCTTGAAGATCTACGGCGTCGAGGCCGACCCGAACAAGGTGGCCGCGGCCCGCAAGGCACTGGTCCAAACCGGTCTCTATGGACACCGGATCACGATTCACGAGGCGGCTGCCGGCGAGATTCCCTACTCGAACTACTTCGCCAACCTGGTGGTCAGCGACACGCACCTGCTGACCGGCCGCGTTCCGGTTGCCGGCGAGGTGGTTGCACGTCACCTGAAGCCGTGTGGTGGAGCGATCTGCCTGGGCGGCACGCACAAGTTCGATGACGCGTGGCGAAACAGCCTGGGGCTGAAGGACCAGTCGGTGACCGAGCTGGGCGGGAGTTTCACGGTGCTGGCACGGGGCAAGTTGCCCGGTGCCGGTAGCTGGTCGCACCAGTACGGCGACGCCGGCAACACGGCCTGCTCGGACGACCAGCTGATCCGCGGCGGACTGGGGGTGCTGTGGTACGGCGATCCCGGCCCGGGCAAGATGATCAACCGTCACGACGGAGCGGTCGGCCCGGTTTCGACCAACGGGCGGATGTTCATCCAGGGCACCGAGAGCCTGATGGCCTACGACGCCTACAACGGCCAGTTCCTGTGGGACTTCAAGAACAGCAAGGCGATCCGCACCGGCGTGTTCCAGAACCACGCCCCGGGCAACCTTGTCGCCAACGACAACAGCGTCTTCATGATGCTCGATTCCCGCTGCCTGCAATTGGACGCTGCCACCGGCAAGCTCCAGGCCACTCACCTGCTGCCCTCGGGCAAGAACGTCAAGGAGCACGAATGGGGCTACGTGGCGTTGTCCGAGGGAATGTTGATTGGCACCGCCACCCGTCGCAAACGGCTCGATGCCGCACGGGCAAGGCGAGGCAAGCAGACGACCGATGCCACCGATGCGATCTTTGCCATCGACCTGAAGACCGGCAAGCACCTGTGGAGCTACCAGGGCAAGAGCATCGATTTCCGCACGATCGCCCTGGGCCCAGGACGCGTTCACTTCATCGACAGCACGATCACCGCCGAGCAGCGGCAGGCGTTGCTGAAGACCGACAAGACCGAGCTGCTTGAGCTCAAGGGCGAAGCACGCAAGCGGGCCGAGGACCGGCAGAAGCGGATCGATGCCCGCACCGCCATGGCACTCGATTCGCAGACCGGCAAGGAACTGTGGCGGCAGGGTGTTGATGTCACCGACACCAGCGACAACGGCATCGGTGGCGGTCGCCTGACGATGATCTACAAGGATGGAGTGCTGCTGCTGGGTGGTGCCAATGCCAACGGTCACTACTGGAGGCAGTTCATCGCCGGAGAATTCAAGAAGCGACGACTCGTGGCACTCTCGTCGGTCAACGGCTACAAGCTGTGGTCCAAGGATGCCAACTACCGGCACCGGCCGATCATCGTCGGAGGCCGGATCATCGCCGAACCGTGGTCGTACGACCTGAAGACCGGCAAGCAGACCACGCGGATCCACCCGCTGACCGGCAAGGAGGTGCCGTGGAGCTTCATGCGACCGGGTCACCACTGCGGCATGAACACCGCCACACCCAACATGCTCTTCTTCCGCTCGGGCTTCACCGCCTTCTACGACCTGCAGTCCGACAGCGGCACACGGCACTTCGCCGGGCACCGGCTGGGTTGCTGGATCAACGCGATTCCGGCCAACGGGCTGGTGATGATTCCCGAGGCGAGTGCCGGGTGCGTGTGCCTGTTCTCGATCGCCTCGACCGTCGTCATGGAACCGCGTGCCCCGCGACGTCCGTGGGGGATCTACAGCGGAGTGGGAACTGCGACGCCGGTCAAGAAGCTGGCACTGAACCTCGGAGCTCCCGGCGACCGCCGCGACGCGACCGGGAAACTGTGGCTCAGTTACCCCAGGCCCAAGTCTCCCAAGACGACCGGACTGGAACTGAACCTCAACCTGGGCGAGTCGTTTGCCGCGGGAGGGAAGTTTGTCAGTGACGATGGAGACAGCAGCGAGACGAGTACGAGTCCCGCTGCCTGGGTCTACTCGTCCTCGGCCCAGGGCATCAAGAAATGCACGGTCCCGCTGCGGGGCGTAGGAGATCGGCCGGCCAAATATTCGGTCCGACTCTACTTCTCCTCCGGACCAGCCAAACAGGCTGAGCCTGGAAAGCGAGTCTTCGATGTGCATGTCCAGGGCCAGGTCGTGCTCAAGGGCGTCGACGCGGCCAAGGCCGCCAAGGACGGTACGGTGGTGCTCGAGGTCCGCAACGTGTCGGTCAAGGATCAATTGACGATCGAGCTGGTTCCCAAGACTCCCGATCACCCGATGCTCTCGGGGATCGAGGTCTCGGAGGTTCCCTCCGGGGAGTAAACCCGAAGCGGGTGAGTCGTGGATGGGCCACGGGATGAGATGACCATGGAACCGGAACCGGAACAGGTACCCGGCTCGGTCTACGTCGACGTCGAGAAGATGCCCTGGCAGCCGACTGCGTTTCCCGGGATCGACATCAAGATCCTGTTCCAGGAACCCGACGGCGAGGGGTTCACCGCGATGTTTCGGGCCGAACCCGGTGCCCGGTTGCCGATGCACCGGCACCTTGGTGTCGAGCAGACCTTCATCCTCGAAGGCAGCCTGGTCGATGACGAGGGTGTTTGTACGGCGGGGAATTTCGTCTGGCGGCACCCCGGCAGCGTGCACGAGGCCTACACTCCGGATGGGCTGCTGGGTATCGGGATCTTTCAACAACCCAACGAATTCCTCGAGATGGATGGCAATGATGGCTGATCGGCAGGCGGTCCTCGACAAGATCGACGGCGAGTGGATCGCGGACCTGACCGAGGAGATGGTCAGGATTCCCAGCGTGACGATGAACGAGACCGAGGTCTGTGCGTACTACGAGCGTCAGCTGGGTGAGCTGGGGCTGGAGGTGGATGTCCGCGAGGTGACTCCCGGACGCCCGAATCTCTACTCGTGCGTCCGCGGCCAGGGCGAGGGACCCACCCTGATGCTCAACGGCCACCTGGACACGATCCCCAACCAGACCAACCAGTCGTGTTACCGCGATGGCGACCTGATGTTCGGACGCGGTACCACGGACATGAAGGGAGGCATGGCGGCGGTGCTGGGTGCGGTGAGGGCATTGCAGGAGTCGGGAACCACGCTGGCCGGTGACCTGTGGCTGACGGCGGTTGTCGGGCACGAGGAGCCCGAGGCCGGGAAGGACGGGCCCAAGGCTCTGATCCAGGACATCAACGACGGACGCATCGCCGCCGACCGGATCATCATCGTCGAGGGTGACGACGAGCTGTGGGTGATGAGCATGGGGTCGATGGTCTTCACCGTCACGCTGACGCCTTCAAACGGCGGCCGGCACACGCAGTATGTCGATTTCCGAGACAACCCGATCCGGTTCGCCGGTGACCTGGTCGCCGCCATCGCCGCCCGCCAGGACGAGCTCGACTCCGCGGACGTTCATCCATTGGCCGGTGCCGAGCGGATTGATCTGGGCATCCTGCATGCCGGCGATTACTTCAACCGCACGCCCGTCTCGTGCCGCTTCACCGGCACTCGTCGCTGGTCGCCGGGCAAGACCGCCGCCGAGGTGCTCGAGGAGCTTGGGCAACTGGTTGCGCCGATCGCCCTGGCCGGTGGGATGACGGCGGAGGTGACAATGGACCACGAACGCGAGCCGTTCGAGACCGAGCTGGATGACCCACTGGTCGAAGCCGTCGGGGCGGCACACCGGGAACTCTTCGACGAAGACCCCCGGGTGATCGGGCGGCGGATCGTCGGAGATGCCAACCTGTACGTGCACGGCAGCGGTGTGCCGACCATCTACTATGGGCCGAGTAACGAGACGGCTCATGCCGATATCGAAAACGTCTCGATCACCCGGGTGGTCGACTCGGCCCGCATCTACGCCCTGTCCGCAATGAATTTCTGCGGCGTCCAGTAGACTCATCTCAGGGACTGGCTCACCTGGCTGCCCCAGCAACCAGCACCCCCCCCTCTATCACGACAACTCAGCCGCGGTCCCCTGGATCGCCGCCCAGGCCCTCTCGACGTTGTCCAGCCGCGTCGACGTCTGGCCAATCGAAAATCTCAGCGTCAGCTGATCGTCGAGCACCGTGTGGGTCAGGAACAGCTCACCCGAGTCGTTGAGCGTATCGGCCAGTTTCTGGTTCATGTCGTCACCGCCGCTGTGGCGGAAGCAGACCAGGTTCAGCGATGGCTGGGCCGCCAACTCGAAGTCGCCGTCGGCCTCGACCCATTCAGCAAACTGTCCGGCCCACTCGACGTGAGACCGGATCTTCTGCTGCAGGCCCTCGACTCCGAAACTGCGGATCACGAACCAGAGTTTCAGAGCACGGAAGCGGCGACCCAGGGGGATGTGCCAGTCGCGAAAATCGACCACCTCGCCCGACTGCGACGCCCGGTTCCTCAGGTAATCGGGCAATACGCTCAGCGCCTGCAGCAACGGCTGTCGGTCGGCGACGAAGAAGCAGTTGCAGTCGAAATTGACGAACATCCACTTGTGCGGGTTGAAGGCATAGCTGTCGGCCAGCTCGAGACCATGGTGCATGTCACGGAACTCAGGACACACCGCCGCCGTGCCGGCCATCGCCGCGTCGACATGCAGCCAGGCTCCCTGTTCATTGCAGATGCGGCCGATCTCGGCCAACGGATCGACCGCACCGGATGACGTGGTGCCGACGGTGGCACAGACAAACGTCGGTTTCAGCCCGTGACTCGCATCGACGGCCATCTGCTGCTCGAGCCGATCGGGCCGCATTCTGCCCTCGGCGTCACTCTCGATCACCCTCAAACGATCGGTCCCCATCCCGGCGATCATCATCGCCTTCTCGATCGACGAGTGGGCCTGGTCGGAGGTGTAGGCGAGTTGCCACGAGTCGATCCCCTTGTGCCGCGTGTCGTGAGGCTTGCTGTCGGCCTGGCGGTGACAGGCGGCCAGCAGCGCACACAGCGAGGCACTCGAGGCGGTGTCCTGGATCACACCGCCTCCGTCGCCAGCCGAATGAAACGACGGGGGCAGATCGAGCATCTCGATCAACCAGTCGAGCACCAGCTGTTCGAGCTCGGTGCAGGCGGGGCTGGTGGTCCAGAGCATGCCCTGGACTCCCAGGCCCGCCGCGAGCAGTTCGCCGAGGATCGAGGGGGGCGAGGTGTTGGCCGGGAAGTAGCCGAAGAAGTTCGGCGACTGCCAGTGAGTGATGCCGGGCAGGATGACCCGCTTGACGTCGGCAAGAATCTCGTCGAACGACTCACCCTGTTGAGGTGCCGAGACGGGCAGCGAGGCTCGTACGTCGCCGGGTGCCACCTGCGACAGCACCGGGTACTCCTCGACCTGCTCCATGTAATCGGCGATCCAGTCGATCACGTCGCGACCGTGCTTCCGGAACTCCTCGGGGGTCATCACTGCGAGTCCTCGCGCGAGTGCAACAGCTTGACCAGCGACAGGTAGTCGGCGTCTCGCTTCGCAATCGTGTCGTCGATCGTCTCGGGGGGATACGCGTAGACCCCCTGACCGGTCTTGGAACCCAGGTCCCCGTCTTCGACCAACTTCCGGATGACGGCGGGGATCTCGGTGTCGCCACGCATATCGGGCACCAGGTTGGTGAAGGTGGCCGAGGAGATGTCCCAGCCGGCGTGGTCGATGATCGCCAGGGGGCCCAGTGCCGCCAGTCGCAGTCCCATGCTGCCGCGGATCGCCCGATCGATTTCCGAGGCCGTTGCCACGCCCCGATCGAGCAGGTCAAACACCTCGCGGAACATCGCCACCTGCACCCGGTTGACCAGGAACCCGGTCAGTTCCTTGTCGATGCGAACGGCCGTCTTGCCGATCGCCTCGAGTGTCGCCAGTGCGGTCACCACCGTCGCCTCGCTGGTCCGCTCGCCTCCCACCACCTCCACAACCGGGATCACGTGAGGCGGGTTGAACCAGTGCGTGACGATCGCCCGTTCGGGATGGGCCAGGTCACCGGCGGTCTGGGTGATCGGAAAACTGGAGCTGTTACTGGCCAGGATCGTTTGAGGATCGACCAGCGGTTCGATCTGGCGGAACAACTGCTGCTTGACCTCCAGGTTCTCCCACGCCGCCTCGGTGACCCAGAGTGCTCCGTCGACGGTTTCTTCGATTGTCTGGCAGACGGTGATTCGCTCGAGAACGTCGGGGACCTGGTCGGCTTGCAGCAGCCCGGCATCGGTGAGTTGTTCGAGGTTTTTGCCGATGCGGTGCAGGGCCGAGGCGGCGGTCTCGGGCCGTTCGTCGATTCCTCGAACCGAATACCCTCCAACAGCAAACGCCTGAGCGATGCCGTGCCCCATGGTGCCCAGTCCGATCACGGCGATCGGCGAGTGGGAGGGCAGCACATGTGATGCAGCGGGTCTGGCCTGGGGCTGGTTCATCAGTTCTCTCCCACCCAGGCCAACGGTGCCACCGCGGCCTGTTCGGTCATGACTTCGATCACGCAGGGTCCTTCGCCGGAGAGTGCTTCATCGAGTGCCGAGTCGAGTTCACCGGGTCGAGTGACCTTGATCCCGCGTGCGCCCATTGCCACGGCGATCTCGGCAAAGCTGGCGTCGGTGAACTTCCACAGGTCCCCGTGCCGCGGTCCCGGCTGCCCCCCGTACGCGTCGTCGACCAGTTCGATCTCTTGGTTCAGCGACGTGTTGTTGTTGACCAGCAGCGCACAGGTGATGTTCCAGCGAACGGCGGTCTCGAGTTCCGAGAGGTGGTACCAGAAGCCTCCGTCGCCGGAGAACAGCACGACGGGGCGATCCGGTGCGGCGAGCCTGGCACCCAGGGCCGCCGGCAGTCCCCAGCCCAGCGAGCCGGCCGCTCGGATGAACGACTGGTCGGAATGGTTCAGGTCAATCATGCCGCCGGTCCACATTCCGCTGTGGCCGGTTTCAGAGACCAGGATGGCATCGGGTGGCAACAGACGAGTCAGGTCGGCACAGATCCGTTCCGGCCGCAGCGGCACGGTGTCCGATTCGAGCAACGGGCGCATTTCGTCGTGCCAGGCTGCGGCGTATGCGGCCACCTGGTCGCGCCACGGTTGTCGGCTGGCCGCGGTCGAGTTGTCGACGATCTCGAGCATCTGGCCGAGCACGGTGGCGGCGTCGCCACAGAGACTGGCTCGATTCACGTAGTGCCGACCCAGCTCCTCGGCGGCGATGTCGAGCTGGATGACCTCGGTATCGAGCGAGGGCACCTGCCAGCGGGCGGTGACCTGGCTGCCGGTCCGGCTGCCGACAAAGAAGACGAGGTCGGCTTCGAGCAGTGCCTGGTTGGTGCTCTTGCGGCAGTAATGGCCCGGGACGCCGATATTGAGAGGATGGTTGGCCGGGATCGTGTCCTTGGCGTTCAGCGATGTGGCGACGGGGATGCCGAGTGTTTCGGCCAGCTTCAGAAGCACATCGCCGGCCCCGGAGCTCTTCACGCCACCGCCGGCAACGATGACCGGTTTGCGGGAAGCGGTCAGAACCGCGACCGCCTCGGCGACATCCTCGGACACGGCCGCACTGCGGGTTGCCGGCACGGCGGTGATCTGAGGTTCGCAACGGAACTCGGCATCGAGTTCCTCGAGTTCGATCTCGCCCATGTGGCCGAGCAGTTCGATGTGCGTCGGGCCGGGCGTGCCACTGGTGGCCTCGCGGAACGCCTGCCGGACCGCCTCGGGCAGCCGATCGATGGTCTCGACCCGGGTACTCGACTTGGTGACCGGTTTGAAGAGGCTGAAGTCGTCGATTTCCTGGTAGGTATGCCGATGCCGCGTGTCGTGGTAGGGGCCGCCGGTGACGGCCACGATGGGTGAGCAGGCGAGGTAGGGGTCTCGCAGAGCGGCGGCGAGGTTTGCGGCACCGACGCACTGGGCGAAGGTGACACCCGGTCGACCCGAGACCCTTGCGAAACCATCGGCCATGTAGACGGCCGATTTTTCGCCATGGGTCATCACGCGGTCGATTCCCGAGTCGCGGAGTTCCATCTCGGCGAGCGTCTGGTTGAGGATCGCGGGGACAAAGAAGACGTGGCTGACCTCGTAGAGGTTGAGCACATCGGCGAGGAACTGGGCACCGGTGAGTCGCGGCATGGGCGTTGGCTTTTCGGGAGAATCGCAGATGCAGTCTTCCTGTTCGGTTGTCCCGCGGCAAGTGTAGGCCGCCAAGGTACCCGTCATCGCCTTTCGCACTCAGCTTCACAGCTCACCGATCCGCTATCATTGACGACCACTCCATCCACATTCCTGGCAGGCCCACGACTGATGACTCGCCGATTCGCTTTGCTGGTCAACCTGGCCCTGCTGGCTGTGCCGTCGGTGGGTACCGCTGCCGAGTGGTCCGACAGCTTCTACCAGTTCCGCGTGCCGGTGGAGGTCGAGGTGAAGGCAGCCGGTTGGCATGTGCTGCCGATCGATGCCGAGCGGATCGTTCGTGAAATCAACCGGGTCGGGCCGTTTCGTTTTGATCCTCACTACCTGGCCTTCAACCAGGTAAAGCTGGTCGAGGTGGACGAATCGGGCGATGCGATCGGTGGTCCGATCGACGGAGGGTTCACGCTGGTGAGCAGCGGTCCGGAACGGGCCGGTGGAGTGCTTGGTGGTGAGGCCGAGAAGAAGACGATCGATGTGACGCCGGGCCGGTATCACCTGATGAGCTTCACGTCATCGGGTGGCGGCAAGTGTCCGGCGTTGGCCTACGAGCCGATCTTTCCTCCAGGCACACCGCTCAGGAAACACGTCTACCGCATCAGCTACGTCGCTCCACTGCTGCCCCAGGCCAGGCGGACCCACGACGTGCTGTTCGTGCCCGATGGCAAGCGGATGGAACTTCTGGTCGGTGGCCGGTTCATTGGCACCATCCACGACATCAGTGTCCGCACTGCCGAGATTCGGTTGATGGCCAACATCACCCGGCCCGGCGTGCATCGCTACCACCTCTACTACCAGCCGATGGGTAGCCACCACCTGCAGGTTCCGACTCGTCGTCGGAAGTCGCTGCCCGAGCAGACCGCGACGCTGCGGTCGGTTGGCACGGCCAGTGAATTCACAGGCGATACGCGATACCGCCTGGGGGATTCCGAATCGGTGCGGACGTGGTTCGCCGAGTCGACGGTCAAGATGACCCGCAGGCGTCAACCGCCTTCGCAGGTCCGCCGCGGCATTCGTCTGACCGCTGCGGCCAACGAATTTCAGTCGTTTCAGCTGGTGCTGACCCCGCGTAAAGCCACCACGCTCAATTCAGTCACGCTCTCGTCACTGGCCGGGTCGGGGGTGTCGATTTCGATGCGGACCGCGGAGATCCGACTGGTCGAGTACGTACCGATCAAGACCTCCAGCTACATCACTCCGGCACGACTGCTCGGTGAAGTCGGCGACCCGCTCGTCCCGCTGGATCGCCCCGTGGCACTCGACCCGCTGCACGGCAACCGCGCCGTGTGGATCACGCTGCAGGTTCCGCCCGGAACGCCGGCGGGACTCTACAGGGGAACACTGAGCGTGGCGTTCGAAGACGAGGGCCTGGATCTGCCGGTGGAACTTGAGGTGTACGGGTTCGAATTGCCCGAGTTCGCGTCGTTCGGATCAGACATGGGTGGCCAGTACATGGTCAAGCAGCTCAACCACCTCAGCAAGTCACCCCAACGCGTGATCGACTACCACGGAGTCTCGAGTAAGCCCGACATCCTGAAGCTGACCCGCAGCTATTACGACCGGATGGCCAAGTCGAAGTTCTATCCCAAGAACGCCGCGTTGCTGACCGAGATCGGGATGAACTGGACTCCGCCACCCAGGGGGTTCAACGTCGATGAGCCGGGCAACTTCATTACGCTGAAGGACTGGGACTTCGGCAAGTTCAACGCCGAACTCGAGCACTTCATCAACCAACGCAAGGTCAACAGCCTCTGCCTGCTGCATACCAACCCGACCGCCTGCAACCACTTCAATCACCTTCCCGGCGCACCACTCGACGGCCCCGCCATCTCCTCACCTCACACCTCGATGGGCTGGCAGACCTGGCGGAAGATGACGGTCGTCGCCTATGACCGGGCGAAGACCGACAAGAACACGATCGAAATCACCCGGAAGCAATTCGACAACGTGATGATGCAATTCTTTCGGCGGACCGCCAGGGAACTCGATAAGCACGGATGGCTCGACCGCGTCCACGTATTGATCGACGAAACCGAGAATCCCAGGCGACTGGCTCATTTCCTGAAACTGCTGAAGTCCGACCCGCTGACACGACGGATCCGCGTGGTGGCCTGCATGCAGGGGCTGGGACTGATCGATCCCGGATCACCGGGAAACGAGGGCCTGAAGGAATTCCCGTTTCCGGACCTGATCGATACATACTGCCCTGAGATCGACGAGAACTACGACCGGTGGATGCCGTACTACTTCGATGACTACAAGATCCCCCACGATCGACAGAAGCTGTGGTGCTATGTCGTCGCGAGCAGCCGGCTGGCCATCGACACGCCGGGGGTCAACAACCGCGTGCTGGCACTTGATGTGTTTCAGCGAGGCGGCAGTGGTGTGCTGATGTGGGAGTCGTTCGGGTGGGACCACCCGTATGGGAATTCGATCAACCCCTGGAAGGACCCCTATACGCGGCACGCCAATGGATCTCTGTCGTTCTTCTATCCGCCCCGGCGTACCGCCGGATCCACCGCGGCTGATTTCACGATCACGCCGTCCTTGCGGCTGGAGACGTTTCGCGAGTCGGTCGACGATTTTGAATACGCCCGGATTCTCGAGGACCTGGTGAAGGCCGCCCGGAAGAAGTCGATCGACACCAGGTCGGCCGAACGAACCCTGTCAGACATCAAGCGGTTCTTTCCCGAGAACACCAACTGGTCCCAGAACGCCGCCTGGCTGCTCCAACTCCGAGACCGCCTCGCTCGAGAAATCATCAAGCTGACCCCCACCCCGTAGGTCAGTCTGTGCCTGACACCCCACCCACCCTCATTCTGCTACCCTAACCCCACCCTCTCTTCTCCTTCCCGGAGCCCCCTATGCCCCGCCCCGCTGCCCTCTCCGTCCCTCTGCTCGCCCTACTTCTGCTCGCCGCACCCACTGCCCAGGCCAACAACTGGCCCAGTTGGCGAGGTCCGACTTACAACGGCGTGGCTCCCAAGGGCAGCTATCCTCTGAAGTGGAGTTCCACGGAGAACGTGGCGTGGAGGTTGAAGTTGCCGGGCAAGGGCACTTCGACCCCGATCGTCTGGGCCGACCAGGTCATCCTGACCTGCCAGGACGCGACCGGGAACACGACGCTGGCGTTGGACCGAGCGGGCAAGCAGATCTGGAAGACGAGCGTCGGGGCCACCTCGATCAAGGGCAAGCACCGCAAGGCGAGTGGCAGCAACCCGTCGCCGGTGACCGACGGCAAGCACCTGTTCGTCTATTTCAAGACCGGCGACCTGGCCTGTCTGACTCTGGCCGGCAAGCTGGTGTGGCAGACGAACCTGCAGAAGGCCTGGGGCAAGGACACGCTGTGGTGGGACCTGGGCACCTCGCCGGTGCTCTCGAAGGACAAGGTCCTGGTGGCGGTGATGCAGACGGGAGGATCGTATGTCGCCGCGTTCGACAAGAAGGACGGCAACGTGGCCTGGAAGCACGACCGGAATCTCGAGGCGCCGCTGGAAGCGGCTCAGAGTTACACGACTCCGCTGGTCCTCAACCGCGGCGGCTCCGAGAGGTTGCTCGTGCTGGGTGCCGACCATGTCACGGCACACGACTGCAAGACAGGTAAGGAGCTGTGGCGGGTTGGCGGTCTGAACCCGGCCGGGCAAAAGTACTTCCGCAGCATTTCCTCACCCGTCGTGGCCGGCGACCTGCTACTGGCCCCCTATTCTCGCGGAAGCACCCTGACGGCCATTCGGCTGGGTGGCCAGGGCGATGTGACCCGGTCGCACGTGGCCTGGGTCAACAAGGGAGGCGCCGCGGCTGATGTGCCCACGCCGATCGTGCAGGGCAACCGGGCCTTTGTCTGCAGCGATCGTGGCAAGCTGACCTGCCTGAACGTGAAAACGGGCAAGACGATCTGGAGTGGCCAGGCCGAGAAGAACCGGACGTCGTTTTCGAGTTCACCGGTGCTGGCCGGGGGTCGGATTTATATCACGCGCGAGGATGGCAAGACGTTCGTGGTCGAGTCGGGCGACGAGTTCAAGGTGGTCGCAGCCAACGAGCTGGGTGAGTTCACCGTCGCCACCCCGATCTTCTCGAAGGGCCAGATCCTGCTCCGCACCACCGAGCACCTTTACTGCATCGGCAAGTCGAAGCCGGCGGCTGCGGCCGGGCGATAGCGTCAGCCGGATCACCAGTTCGAGTGACAACCGTTCCCGAGTTCCTGTGCGATGGCCCCTGTGGTGCCGAGCGGACCATCGTGTTGGCTCATGGGGCGGGACGTGGCTGGGACAGCCCCTCACTGGCAGCGATCGCGGGGGGACTGGCACAGGCCGGGCACCGGGTGGTGAGGTTCGAGTTCCCCTACATGGTGAGATGCCGCGAGGAGGGGACCCGGCGACCTCCGGACCGACAGCCCGTGCTGCTGGAGACCTGGAGAGCGGTCATCGATGAGCTGGGACCAGGCGGACTGGTGATCGGGGGCAAGTCGATGGGGGGCCGGATGGCCAGCCTGGTGGCCGACGAGTGCGGCGTGGCCGGGCTTCTCTGCCTGGGCTACCCGTTTCATCCGCCGGCCAAACCCGAAAAGACGCGGACCGAACACCTGGCCGACCTGGTCACTGCGACACTGATCGTCCAGGGCGAGCGAGACCGGTTCGGTACCCCCGAGGAGGTAGCCGGCTACACGTTGTCCGATTCCATCCGCATTCAGTGGATCCTCGACGGCGACCACGACCTGGTGCCG
>CAUZJR010000053.1:0-18309 GCA_963580005.1 Planctomycetota bacterium | reverse complement strand
AAAGCGCGCATCGCTCCCACTGGTGATCAGGTCGTACCCGCCCATGTTCATCAGCTGGAACCCGGGACCCTCGTGACCCAGCACCGGTGTGGCTCGAGCCATGTTCGAACCGACGGTGATGGCCCAGATGGCCAGCTGGTCCCAGGGCAGCAGGTACCCCGTGAAACTCAATAGCAGCGTCAACACCAGCAACAGCACCCCCACCACCCAGTTGAACTCGCGGGGCGGCTTGTAGCTGCCGGTTAAAAAGACCCGGTACATGTGCAGCCAGACGGTGATCACCATCGCGTGAGCCCCCCAGCGATGGATTTCGCGCATGATCCCCAGGGTGGTCACGTCGCGCAGGGCCAGGATGTCCTGGTAGGCCCACTCGAGCGTGGGGCGGTAGTAGAACATCAGCAGCACGCCGGTGATCGTCTCGACCAGGAACAGGAAGAACGTGATGCCGCCCATGCACCAGGTGTATGAGAGTGCAATGCCCTGTTGCTTGATCGAGACGGGGTGCAGGTGCAGGAAGAAGTTGGTCAGCATCACCACCACCCGGTTGCGCCGATCGTAGGGCGCCGGGTGACGGAAGATGCTCTTCCAGATCTGCGATCCGCGAATGTAGTCGCCGACAGACATCGAGTGGGTGAGCTCCGGGTGTCCGGCCGGTGGGCCGGTGTTTGCTGCGGTGTGTGTTGCTATTGAATTGAGTTGTGAGGTATTCGGTTCAGGCTTCGACGAAGCAGCCGCCGTCTTCCCATTGGCCGAGTTCTTCCTGGAACTTCTTGCTCTTGTCGACTTCGAGCATTCCGTCGGCTGCGAGGCTGAGTCCGTGTCGTTCCAGGGGCCGCGGTGCGGGGCCTTCGAAGTTGACGCCCGACTTGTAGAACCCCGACCCGTGGCAGGGGCATTTGAATTTCTGTTCGCCTTCGAGCCAGTTGGGAGTGCAGCCGAGGTGGGTGCAGACGGTCGAGACGGCGACGATCTGGTCCTGGCCGCTGTACATCGACGAGCGAACGATCCAGACGGCTCGGTCGGCCTTGAACTTGGTCGAAACCGATTCGGGGGGATAGTCGCTGGGCGGCCCGATCTTGAAGGACATCGGAGGTTCGACGAGCGTATTGGGGAACATGAATCGGGCCAGCCCCAGCCCCATGGCTCCCAGGGCGGCGGCCAGGGCGGTCCAGGCCACGGCAAATGGCGTGACGACCAGTTGGGCGGGCAGCAGCAACAGCGTGATCAGCACTCCACGGCGTCCCACCGGTGGGGGCTCCGCAACGGGTGCTTCGGGAGCCGCCGGCCGGCTTGGCATCGGTCTCTCCGAGACCGGCACCTCGGGCGCCTTGGGATCCTGGTCAACGGTCTGCGTCGTGGCCGCTGCGCCTTTGCCGTCGGTGTGTCTGAGTTGTTGCAGCATCTCCTGGACGCTGGGCCGGTCCGAGTCGTCCGCTGCCGCGGGAGTCTCTTCGGCGGGCGCTTCGTCCTGATCGCTTGCCGCCGTGTCGTCGCCGGTGTCCGGTTCGGGTTCACCCGCGGCTTTGCTGGCGTCCTGCGAACGGGCCATCGCCAGGATGTCCGAGGCGGCTGCCGGTTTCGCGGCGGGTTTCTTGGGCTGAGCGGGTTTTTCGGCGGCCGGGGCGGGCGTTTCGGCCGCGGGCTCGCTGTCCGCATCGCCCTCGCCGGCGGCGTCCTGACCGCGGGCCATGGCGAGGATGTCGGAGGTACTGGAGGGCGCTTTTGCCGGGGCCTTCTTGGAAGCTGGCTTGGGAGTTGGCTCGGAAGTGTCCCCAGCATCGGGGGTCTCTTCGGCCTCGGCCTCCTGTGCGGAATCCTCGGCCGGCGCAGCCGCCTCGTCGCTTGGCGGTGGTGTCTCCTCGGGCGAGCCTGAGCCGCCGTCCTGAGACCGGGCCTGCGCCAGGATGTCTTCGATAGAGGGTCGTTCGTCGGCCATCATCAGCTTCCGGTAGCAGGACCCTGTCGGCCGGGCCACGTGCTGCTCGGTCTCCCGTGGCGGACCGCACCAAGCGGCCGCTCGAGGGTGTTATTCAGGGATTTTCGCAAGTCGATTCGGCCCCGACAACCTCGCCCATCACCGTGGGACAGTGATTCCCGAAACCAAGAAACGCCTCGCGACGTGTTCTCAGGGGTAGGAATCCGATCGGGTGGTGATCAGCGTGGGACGAGGGGGGGGAATGGGGAAATGAGAGGTGAGTGAGTATTCTTGGGTTGCGGGGCGTGGATCGCAACCAAGCGGGGCAGTGGAATGGGGATTGGAGAGCCAACCGAGCGGATCGGTCGTCTGGAAGAGCTGGTCCGTCGCGATCCAGCCGGTCGCGGGTTGATCTCTTCGGAGGCAGAGCGTGGCGTGTTGTGTGCCGGCCACCTGGCCTCAGCGGCGTCGGACCTGGCGTCGAAATCGGGTCCGGTGGCGATCCTGACCGGGTTCTTTATTCCTCACGGCGAACCCGCTGCGGCCGAGACCGACGGGCCACCGGGTGCCGCGACGCTGGCGCGGGTGCTGGTCGGGCTGGGTCGGGAGGTGGTGTTGCTGACCGACGCGCCGTGCGAGGGTGCGATGCGGGCCACGGCCGCCGCGGCGGGTCTGGACGAGGTCGAACTGGCGGTGGCACCGCTGCAGGGATCGTCGCAGTGGTGCCGCGAGTTCCTTGCCGGGCGACGTGATGGGGGCGGGCTGGATCACCTGGTGGTGATCGAGCGGGTCGGACCAAGCCATTCGGTTGACTCGATGCGGGCCCAGGCTCGCGACGGGGACCCGCCGGAGGCGGAGTTTCTCGAGAGGGTCCCATCGGAGTCGTGGGGGTGTTGTCACAACATGCGGGCTCGAGTGATCGACGAGTGGACGGCCGACGTGTCGGTGCTGTTTGACGAGTTGCACGAGTTCTGTGCCGAGGCGGTGACGATCGGGATCGGTGACGGAGGGAACGAGATCGGGATGGGGGCGGTAGCGTGGGAGGAGCTGGTGGCGCGGTTGCCCGGAGACCACTCGGTGCGGATCCCCTGCCGGATTGCGACCGACTGGAACCTGCTGGCGGGGATCAGCAACTGGGGGGCCTGGGCACTGGCCGCGGCGGTGGCGATGGAATCGGGGCGGATTGACGTGATCGAGCCTTTGACTGCCGCGTGGCAGCACGAGTTGGTGTCGCGGATGGTGGCCGAGGGTCCCGGTGTGGACGGGCCCAGCGGGCAGGCGGTGGTGGGTGTCGACGGGCTTTCGATCGACGACTACCTGGTGCCGTGGAGCGGGATTCGCAGCGAGCTGGGATTCTCGGATCCGGTCCCGGGAACCTGATACGAGCGAGAAAAACGAAGTCGGACTCCTCGGCCTCACTCGCTGATCACCAGATGGCGGTTGATTGCGACGTCTTCGAGCTCGGTCCGCTTTCCCGAGGGCCAGTGGATTTCCAGTCGGTCGATCGTCGGTGCATCGCCCAGCCCCAGTGTCACTCGGGCCGGGGCCTGCGAGAGGAAGTTGATGACCGGGTAGAGTTCCCGGCGTACGGTCCGTTTGCCGAGGTGAGCGATGACACGGGCTCCGATTCCCTGTCGGTTGCTTTGTTGGCCTTCGAGCGAGACGGTCAGCCAGCCGGAATCGGGAAACCGGTTGCGATAGACTCTCAGCGGTCCGCCTCCAGCCTGCCTCACGAACAGTTCGGGCCGACCGTCTCCGGTGACATCGCACCCGACTGCGCTGCGGCCGTCGCCGTCGCTGTCGGCTCCGCTGGCGTGGCCGATGTTGGCGAAGCGGCCGTTGCCGAGGTTCAGGTAGACGCCGTTGCGTTCGTAGGCCGAGAGGTTTTCGCGTTGGGTGGCGAAGTCCCACGGATTGGGCACCCAGAACTCACCGCTCTTGCGATCCACTTCTCTCAGGGCCGGAGTCACCGCGTGGCAATCGAACGGCTGTGACACGACAGCCAGCCACACGCAGCGTCATCCGTCGGGCCGTTTTCGCGTGACACTCTGGAATCCGCACGGGGCGTAGAGGTCCAACAGTCCGTCGTTGTCGAGATCAATGTAGGCGGGTCCGTAGGCCCAGCCGACGTCGGACACGCCTGCGGTGCGGCCGATCCGTTTGAACCCGGTGCCGCCGGTGTTCTTGTACAGATCGCTGCCGGCGACAAAATCGCGCAGCTTGCGGTCGACATCGGGATCGTAGATGTCTGCTGGCAGGTTGGCCACCACCCGTTCGCCTGCCTTGGAGTACATGTTGGCCAGGTAGGGGTCGGCGAATCCGTCGTTGTCGATGTCGCCGACGGTCAGTCCCATCGAGAAGCCTCCGTAGATCTCGGGCAACTCGGCCTCGACAAACGTTCCATCTCCCTGGCCCAGCCAGAAGTCGTTGCGTCCGAATTCGCAGGCGGTCATCAGGTCGGGGTTTCCGTCGCCGTTGGCATCGAAGAAGACGGCCGCGAAGGTGCTGGTGCCCCGTCCGACGGTCCCGCTGCTGTCGGTCACGTCGCTGAAGTGCAGGTTGCCGTCGTTGTGCCACAGCTGGTTGCGGTTGCTGTCATTGGCACCGATCCACTTCTGCCCGCTGGTCCGCTGGCCGATGCCGACGGCGTAGAGGTCGAGTCGTCCGTCGAGGTCGACGTCGGCGACGGCGAAGCCGACGGAGTCTTCCAGGTCGAGACCGGTGTCGATGCTGGCCATCGGGGTGAACCGGCGTCCGGCCTGGCCAGGCTGGTCGGTCTTGTCATCTCCGTCGTTTCTGTCGTTTCGATCGTTTCTGAAAAAGCGTCGACCGAGGACGAGGTCGGGGTCACCGTCGTTGTCGAAGTCGCCCCAGGCGGCCGGCAGGTCATTGAATTCCGCGGGCAACCCCACCGCCGCGGTCACTTCTTCGAAGCGGCCTTTACCCAGGCCGCGATAAAGCGCCAGGCCCTTGATGTCCGTCAGCAGGCAATCGACGTGTCGGTCGCCGTCGTAATCGGCCAGGTAGACGCCTCCGGTCAGAGCCGGAGTCTGCGGCCCGGTGACTCCCAGCCAGTTGTCCTGCAGCCGGTCGACGTCGATCCCGGTCTCGCCGGTCATCTCCTCCATCAACCTTGCATCGCTCTCGACGATGTCGATCCGCATCACCGAGAGCCTTTGGAACCAGCCCTTGAGGCCGGGAGACTCTTCGCTGATCCGATCCAGCCGGCAGGCCAATTCGATCCGGGTCTCACGGATCCGTCCCCCGGCAGTCCGACCCGACATCCTCAGCAGCAGCGTACCGTCCCAGGTCCCCTCGAGCTTTCCGGGCGTGGTCGGCTGCATGCGTTTGAGCTTGGCGGCGGTGGAATCGAGTGACGTGAAGTGGCGGCGTTGCTCGAGCAGCCACTCGATGAACTCGGCCTGATCGCAGTTGGCCTGTTTCGTGTCGATGCCGTGTCGATGCCGTTTTGTGGCGGTGATGTGTCCCCGGGTGTGCTTCGTTTCGGGGTGGTCCTGGTCCAGCAGCCACGCTCCGGTGAAGCCGGTCGAAACGAATGCCATCAGGTCATCGTGGTTGTCGGCTGCGAGTGCTTCGGCGAATTTCGGCAGGCAGAGGTCTCCGAAGACGAAGCCTCCGAGGTGTTCGACGTCCTGGAGGTACTTGGCCTGGTCTTCGGTGAGGCCTGGCTCGCGTCTCTGGGTACGTCCGAAGGCGAGCATCAGAGCCAGCAGTGCGACGACTGCCGAGGCGATGGCGACGAGTCGCCTGGGTCGTGCGGTGGTGGTGTGAGTGGGGTCCATCGGTACGGGTTCAGTTTACCTTGGACCCCTGATTCCAGTCAGCACCGTAAGCGGTGAAGGGGACAGTCGGTCCCTGGGCGTTGGTGCTAGGCGGCGTCGGAATCGACGTGGATTCGCGAGTAGTAGGCCTGGCGGTAGGTCGGGCACGACTGCAGCAGTTCTTCGTGCCGGCCGGTGGCGATGATCCGGCCGCTGTCCATCACGACCACCCGGGTGACCAGTTCGAGCACGCTGGGTGCCAGCGAGTGGGTGATCATCAGCACGGTGCGGTCTTTGACAAACGCGCCTAGCACTTCGAGGATCTTGTCCTCGCTGATGGCGTCGATGGCCGAGGTGGCTTCGTCGAGGATCAGGATGGCCGGATCACGGAGAATCGCTCGAGCCAGCGTGACCCGTTGTCGTTGTCCGCCGGAGAGTCGTCCGCCTCGTTCGCCGACGATGGTGTCGTAGCCGTCGGGGAACTGCTCGACAAACTCGGTCACCAGTGCCCTTCGAGCTGCCTCGAGGACTTCGTCCCGAGACGCCTCGGGCCTGCCGAAGCGGATGTTTTCGAACACCGTGTCGTCAAACAGCAGAGGTTCCTGCGTGACGATGCCGATTTGTTTGCGCAACTCGAACGGATCGATCTCCCGGATGTCGATCCCGTCGATGCGAATTGAGCCCTCGACCGGGTCGAACAGCCGGGGCAGCAGGTGAACGAGAGTCGACTTGCCCGATCCGTTCCCGCCGACCAGTGCCAGCACCTCGCCCGCCTCGACCAGCAGGTTGATTTTCGAGATCGCCTCGGGAGCCTCCCCGGACTGTCCGTCGTAGCGGAACGAGACGTTGCGGAACTCGATCGAGCGGTGGCAGGGTTCGACCTGCTGAGGCAATTCGGGCGGGACGACCCTGGGGATCCGGTCCATCAGTTCGAAGATGCGGTCGGTGGCGGCGCTGGCCCGTTTCAGTCTCGCGTAGACGCTCGAGAGTTTCCGGATGGGATCGATGGTGCCGGCCAGGAAGGCGTACAGCAGCGAGAGTCTCGCCACGTCCATCACCTCGGTCGTCAAGCGGATGTCCCAGATCCCCCGAGTCCCTCTCAGTACCAGGTAGGCACCTGGCAGCAACGCCACGCAGACCGCGGCCAGTCCGAGCAGTTCGGTGGTCGGGTTGGTCAGCGAGTCGACTTTCACGACCTGCATCGCCTTGTGGTAGTACTCGCGGTTCTCGCGTCGGAATTTCTCTTTCTGACGGCCGGTGCCATTGAAGGCGATGATGATCTTCAAGGCGTGGAACGATTCGGCGAGCGTTTCGTAGATCCTCGACATGCTCTCCATCATCCGGTGGCTGGCCGCCTTGAGCGCCTTGCCGTAGCGGTAGAAGACCAGTCCGAAGATGGGAACAAACAGCAGAGACAGCAGGGTCAGCTGCCAGTTGACGAGGAAGGCCATCACGATGCAGGTTGCGGCCTTGAGTGGTTCGCGGATGACCTTGCCGCCCATCAGTTTCAGTCCGTTGGCCATCACGGTGAAGTCGTTGGTGAAGCGGGCCATCAGTGGCGCGGTGCCATCGTTTGCGAGAGTCTGGTAATCGAGCGACAGGCAGTGTTCGAAGCACGCCTCCCGGACACCTCGAACCGACTTCTCCACCGCGCTGCCTACCAGCACATCCTGGATGTAGATGCCGACGCCCTTGAGCAGCGTGCCGACCATCAGTAGCAGCAGCACCAGTGCCATCGTGTCGAACGCGTCTCGGGGCAGGTGCGGCAGCACCTGGCCACGGACCCAGTTGAGTCGTCTGAGCGTGCCGGTCTGTTCGGCGACCTTGCCCTGCAGCCGGGCTCGTTCCTTGAGCTCCTCGGCTCCCAGGCTGTCCAGCTTGCTGGTCTTTTCGGCAATCTCGTCGCGGTACCAGTCGGCTTCCTGGTCGGCGTACTCTTGCAGCGACTGTCCCTGCAGCAGGACCTTGACGACCGGGAACGCGACCGAGAGGTTGGCACCCCACAAGAGGGCCACTCCCAGGCCGAACACCGCGCTGAGTATGAACAGCCGCCGGTGTGGCAGCACGTAGGGCATCAGGCGAAAGAAACTGCCCACGCGGTTGTCTCGGTCCTGGTGGAATCGACGGACCCGCCAGAGGCACCGGTCACGAGTCACCTCGCCGGAATCCACCAGGATTCGGCCAACTGATCCGGACCGCGTCTCACGAGCGGGGCGGGATCATCGAGGAGCGAGGCGAACGGGTCAAGAGATGTGTGCGGCGGCACCGTGTTCTTCGCACCACGCCGCGATGCCAAACAGCTCGGCTTCCCCGTCGGGACGCCCGACCAGCTGCACCGACAGCGGCATGCCGTCGGAGGTCCGGCCGATCGGGAACGAGACAGTCGGCAGCCCGGTGTAGCTCCACGGGGCGTTCATCGACGGGTCGCCGGTACTCGAGGCATCGGGGGCCCCGCCCACGGCGGCCGGGCAGACCAGTGCGTCGCATTCGTCGAAGCAGGCCAGGATGTCACTCTTCAGCTGCATCTGGTGCCGGCGGGCTTCGATGAAGCGGGTCATGCGGAAGTCGAGTCCTTCGGCGACAAGCCCCCCCAGTCCCTCGGGGTACTCGTCGGCGTGATCGGGGTAGTAGTCCTGGTGATTGGCGGCCAGGCCGGCGACCAGCACGATGCGGTGATGGTCGAGCACTTCGTCGAAGCCGGTGGGCAAGCCGGCCCGGCAGGATCGTGCTCCGGCGGTTTCCCATGCAGTCATGGCCGAGTCGATTGCCGCGGTCGCCTCGGCATCGGCCCGCTCGGCAAACAGGCCCTCCAGGCGGCCCAGCCGGGGAGTGGGTCTTGCGGCTGAGTTGAGCGAGTCGACCAGTCCAGGTTGGGGGGTGTTCCGCGAGGTGGGGTCGGTGGGTTGGTAGGAGACGAGCACATCGAGCATCACGGCGAGGTCGGCGACGCTGCGGGCGATCGGGCCGGGATGGTCCAGGTGCTCGCTGATCGGCACCACCCCCGCACAGGGCACTCGACCCAACGATGGCTTCGCCCCGGCGACTCCACAAAAAGCGGCCGGGCGGGTGATCGAGCCGCCGGTTTGCGAACCGATTGCCGCGAAGCACATCCCCGCGGCGACTGCCGCCGCCGAGCCGCTCGAGGAGCCTCCGGGAGTGCGGTCCGGGTTGTGAGGATTCCGGGTGGGAGGCGGATCGAAGCAGGCAAACGCGGTGGTGACCGTCTTGCCGATCAGAACCGCTCCGGCGTCCCTGAGTCGACTCACCAAGGCAGCGTCCCGGGCGGCAGGTTGCTCGCGACCGGTCGTCGCCGCAACGCTTCGCGCCGACATCCCCGCCGCGGTCGGCAGACCGGCGATGTCGATGATGTCCTTGATCGCCACCGGGATCCCGTGCAGCGGACCGGCCAGGTGACCCGAGCCGGCCAGTTCATCCAGCTCAGCCGCCCGCGACAGGGCCTCGGGTGCCTGCACCGAGACGAACGCCTGCAGTTGACCGTCGGCGGTTTCGATTTGTTCGAGGCATTCGGAGACCAGCTCGGTGGCGGTGGTCTCACCGGTCCGTATCGCCGCGGCCGCCTCGGTCAGTGTCGTCAGGTTCTCGGGCACCAGGCTGGTCATCACGGATTCTCGGTCGTGGGAGTCATGGAGTCATGGAGTCATGGAGTCATGGAGTCATGGAGTCGTTTGGGCCGGGTGGTCCACCAGAGTGTGGCGGCCAACACGGCCGAGAGTCCGACGACGGCGGCCAGGCCACAGTAGATCAGCAGGTTGCTGGTCGACTGCCCCACGATCAACGGTCCCAGCCCGCCGATTCCGAAGCAGAGCATATTGCTGAACCCGTAGCCGGTGCTGCGGCGATGAGCGGGGACCAGTTGAGCGATGAGGCTGTTGTAGACCGGCTGGGTCATGAAGTGGATGAAGGCGAATGAACAGGTGGCGACCAGGCAGAACCAGCCGCTGGCGAACCCCATCAGGATCAGGCAGGGCATGCTGGCCAGCAGGATGCCGACCTGCAGCCATTCGAGTCGTCCGGGTCGGGCCATCCGCCCGGCCAGCCACTGACCTCCGACGGCAAACGACAGCGTCACTCCGGCCAGCAGGTTCCGGAAACTCTCGGCCGAGATTGAATCGGGCCGGATGCCGGCACCGTCGAGGTATCTCTGCAGGTAGTGCAGGAACGCACCGTAGACGAATCCCGAGAGGGCACCGGAGGCGACCAGCAGCGTGTAGGGGAGACGCTGGAACGGGGTGTCCTGTCCGGAATCGAGTGCAATCGGCGAGTCGGGTTCACGAGTCGAGCTGACTCGCCGGATCGACACCAGCACCAGCAGCGCGATCGCCGCGGCCGGGATGCACAACACCATGTAGTAGCCTCGCCAGCCCAGCCACCCGGTCCCGAACAGCACGGCGGCTCCCATCGGGGCGGCGGTGATGCCGATCGAGCCGAAGATCCCGTGCCAGCCCAGGGCCCGGCCCCGGGTCTCGGGCGTGGTCACCCGCGAGATCAACGACAGTCCGGCAGGGTGGTAGATGCTGGCGAAGCCGCCCATGACCAGCATCGAGACGAACAGCGGTGTCATGCTCTGGGAATTCGCGGCGACGATCGAGGCGACCGAACAGCCGATCAGGTAGACGATCAGCAGTCGCCGCGAGCCGTAGCGGTCGGCCAGCCACCCGGCAATCATCGCCAGCAGCCCAAACGGGACCCGCCAGGCCGCCGACAAGAACCCGGTCGCCGCCTTGTTCTCCTTGTCCGACCCCCCCACCAGGTCCTCACCAATCATCTGCTCGACACTGGGCAACGACAGCTCGAAGACGTGCACCAGCGCGTGGGCACACGAGACGAGCAGGACCAGTCGGAAGGCGGTGCGGGACATTGGCAGAGAGGGGACAGAGAGGGGACAGAGAGGGGACAGAGAAGGGACCGAGAGGGGTATTGGGGGTGGGTTTGCTGGGAGTGGGTCAGAATAGGGGGCTGGGTACGAGATTCAAAGCGGCGCTGCTAGGCTGATTCCGGCATCGACGCGTGACCGACGAGTCTGGGGCAGCATGACGATTGCGAGCTGGATCAACCTGAGCATCGTGATCGTCTACCTGGTCGGCATGCTCGGTTTGGGCCTGTGGCTGGCTCGTTACATCCGCGGCGGCGACGACTATTTCATCGCGGGGCGGTCTTTGAACCGCTGGGTGATTTGCGGCAGCATCATGGCGACCAACGTGGCGGCATTGTACCTGGTCGGTCCGGCCGGCAACGCGTACAAGGTCGGTGCACCGCTGCTGTTGATGGCCTGGAGCGGGAACATGCTGGCGGCGATCGCCGCGGTCACGTTCCTGCCTCGATTCCGTCAGCTGGGTCTGACGACGATCACCGAGCTGATCCAGCAGCGCTACGGGCCATTCGTCTCGGTCTGTGTCTCGCTGCTGTGGATCATTTTCTACGCGCTGTTCTCGGGCGTGACGATGATGACCTGTGCGACGATCGTCACCGGGGCCTTCAACGTGCCGGGGTCGTTTCACCTGCCGGGCCTGGACACCTTCGAAACGGTCACCGTGTTGGTGGCCGGTGTGGTGGTGCTGTACTGCCTGGCCAGCGGGCTCCTGGCGGTGGTCTACACCGACCTGTTGCAGAGTTTCCTGATCATCGGTGGTGCGGTGGTCCTGTTGCCCCTGGGGATCCAGGCCGGCGGGGGTCTCGAGGCGCTGTTCAGCCCCGACCATGTGTCTCCGGACAGAATTTCACCCGAGAAGTGGGTGATGTGGCGGCCCAGTGGTCCCGATGCGGGGACCGACTACGTGACGATCCTGATGCTGTTCGTGCTCGGGTTGCCCTACTGGTTCACATCGCAGTACATGCTGCAGCGGAGTTTTGCGGGAAAGACGGTTCACGAGGCGAGCAAGGGCCTGTTGTGGGCGGCGGTGCTGACCGGTCCGTTGACCCTGTGCTACATCGTCCCGGCGATGGCGGCGGGCACCAACCCCGAGTACCAGGACCTGCCCGGCGGAGCTGACTCGATTCTCCCGCACCTGGCTCAGAAGATGATGCCGGTCGGCCTGGGCGGCTTATTCCTGGCCGCGTTGGTCGCCGCGTCGAACTCGACGGCCAGCAGTTATCTGAACAGCCTGGCCACGCTGTTTCGCCAGGACATCCACCGGCCGCTGCGTCCTGACTGCGACGACCGCACGTCGTTGCGGGTGGGGCGGGTGGTGACTGTGGTGGCCGGCGGCGTCGGGCTGGGCTATGCCATTTTCAGTCACCGGATCGAGTCGACTCTGTTGGACTCGGCGTGGACGATTGGCAGCATCGTGCAACCGACCCTGTTTGTCGTGGTGGCCGGGGCGTTGTTCTTCCGCCGGGCGACGGCTGCGGGAGGCATCGCCTGCCTGCTGGCGGGGATCGCCTACACGACCTACGGAGCGCTGGGCACGGTGAAGTGGTTGGGCTACGTCTACGGGCTGGATACGGTTCCCCTGGTACATCACGTATTCGGCTGGGACCACACTCTGCCGGCCACGCGTGCCCTGTTCGGCATGCCGTTTTCAGCTGCCGTGCTGGTGGTGGTCAGCCTGTGCACCAGCAACGGCGAGGACGCCGCGACGCGTGACCTGTTCTCTCGGATGTCGTTCCGTCGTGCCGGCTGGACCACTCGCAGCAAGGCCGGTGCGTGGGTTGCGGCGGCGGGGCTGGTGACCATGATCGCCTTCGGGTTCCTGGACCACCGCCTGCCCGATTCGTTCCGGCCGTGGAACGTGGTCGGCTACCTGGTGGTGCTGACGCTGTTTGCGGCCGGCATGATCTTCGCCTCAGATGCCCTGTTGCCGGTGCCCGAGGAGGAGGCCGGGGAGGCGGCTCCGATCGAGCTCAGCTGGATGGCTCGGAGGTTGGCCACGGGTCGGGCCTGGGCAATCGTCTACGGGACCGCGGCGGTGCTGGTGGTTGTGATTTACCTGTTGGCGTAGAATCGGGCGTCTGTCACTCCCTTCAGAAGGCACCAGACCCCATGCGGCACAACCGACTGCGTGAACTGCTCGACGCCGATCTCCCCAGCCTGGGGACTCACATCCACTCGTCCTGGGCCTCGATCACCGAATTGGCCGGCCACAGCGGGATGTTCGACTACATCGAGTTCGTTGCCGAGTACGCCCCTTACGATCTGTATGCCCTGGAAAACATCGGCCGGGCCATCGACCTGTTCCCTCACATGAGCGGGATGATGAAGATCGAGCAGGAGCCTCGAACCTACCTCACCATCCGCGCCATCGGCTCGGGCATCCAGAACGTGCTGTTCGCCGATCCGCGGACGGTCGAGGATGTCGAGGAATGCGTGAAGGCGGTTCGAGCCGAGACGCCCAGCAACAGGGGCATCCACGGTGTCGGCATGCGTCGCGACGTGAAGTTCGTGCTCGAGGGCGGGTCGCCGGCATTCGCCGAGGCACTCGACCAGTCGGTCGTGGCGTTGATGATCGAAAAGAAGTCGGCCGTCGAGGATCTCGAGGCACTGCTCTCGGTCCCCGGCGTCGACATGACCCAGTTCGGCCCGGCGGATTTTTCCAATAGCATCGATCGACCCGGCGAGTGGCAGCACCCCGAGGTGGTCGAGGCCGAGAAGCACGTGATCGAGACCTCGTTGAAGATGGGAGTGGCTCCCCGAGCTGAGGTGGACACGCCCGAGCAGGCCGAGAAGTATCTCGAGATGGGTGTCAAGCATTTCTGTGTCGGGACCGACGTCAGCATTCTCTTCAACTGGTTCCGCGACTCGGGTGCGGGCTTCAACGAGTTGCTGGGCCGCGAGGCACCGAGCTTGTCGAGTCAGCATGGTGGTTACGGGGGAGCCGGTGACTGAAGACGGCGTCAGCCCGACCACAACCGCCCCTGTGCCGATGGTCGTTCTGGGGGTCATCGCCCTGGCGGGCGTCGCCACCTGGTGGGGCTGGCCCCCTTCGCTGATCGATCTCAGGCAAGACGACTCGCAGGTTTCAGACGCCCCGGGTCACCTGGACCCCTCGGACATGGTCTCGGTGCTGGCTGCACTCAGAGACCGGATGGCCGAGTTTGATCCCTTCTTGGGCCGTCGGCCGCTCGAGACTGCTCGAGCCCAACTCGATGGCCTTCCCTCCGACGCGCCGCAGAGAACCCGCTTCGGGCTGCTGTGGTCGGTGGGGCACCACCACCTGCGGCTGGGCGAGAACCGTCAGGCGACAGAGCGGCTTCACGAGGCCCTGGACCTGGTCAGGCGGCTTGATCCTGCTCTGTCGGCCGACGAGCGTGATGACGTGATGTTCCAGGTGGCGGTGGCCTGGCTGAGGCGAGGTGAGACGGAGAACTGCATCGAGTGTCACACTTCCGAGAGTTGCCTGCTGCCGATCGAGGGTGGGGGGGTGCACGAGCATCCCGAGTCGGCTCGACAGGCGATCGCGGTACTCAAGCGATTGCTGGCGGTGAACCCCGACCATGCCGCCGGCCGCTGGCTGCTGAACATCTCGGTGATGGCTGTCGGAGGCTATCCCGGCGAGGTTCCCGAGCGGTTTCGGATTGCTCCGGAGGTGTTCCGGTCGTCGTCGGAGTTTCCCCGGTTCACAAACATCGCCGCGGGCCTGGGTCTCAACGAGGTCAATCTCAGTGGCGGCAGCGTGGCCGAGGACTTCGACGGGGACGGTTGGGTCGACATTGCCACCAGCACCTGGGACACATCGGGCCCGGTCCGGTTGTATCTCAACTCGGGTGACGGGCGATTCATCGAGCGGACATCCGAGGCGGGGTTGAGTGGCATCCTGGGCGGCCTGAACCTGGTCGGGGCCGATTACGACAACGACGGTGATGTCGACCTGCTGGTCTTGCGAGGTGGCTGGCTGAAGGCGGCCGGTCGCGAGCATCCCAATTCGTTGTTGCAGAACGATGGCCACGGCGGGTTCCGCGACGTGACGTTTTCTGTGGGGCTGGCCGGTGAGGGGTTGGATTTTCCGACCCAGACGGCCGCCTGGGCCGATTTCGACAACGACGGTGACCTGGACCTGTATGTCGGCAACGAGGGGTTTGCCGGGCAGTTGTTCCGAAATGACAAGGGTCACTTCATCGACATGGCTCCCGAGGCGGGGGTCGACGGCGAGGGAGTGGTCAAGGGGACCGCGTGGGGCGATTACGACAACGATGGCGATGAAGATCTCTACGTGTCGGTTCGCGGAGGAGCCAACCGGCTGTACCGCAACGACGGGACGGGTCGATTCGAGGACGTTGCCGCGGAGCTGGGGGTGGCGGGACCGCAGCGGAGTTTTCCGGTCTGGTTCTGGGACTGCAACAACGACGGTGCCTTGGATCTCTACGTGGCCAGTTACCGCGAGGGGGTTGAGCAGGTGGCATTGGACTTCCTGGGCCAGGCTCACGAATCGGAATCCGACGCGTTGTACCTGGGCGACGGCCGGGGCGGGTTCCGTGAGGCGTCCTCGGAATTCGGACTGGTCCGTGTCACTCAGCCGATGGGCTGCAACTTCGGGGATCTCGACAACGACGGATGGCCCGACTTCTATCTCGGGACCGGCTACCCCGAGTACGCCGGGATCATGCCCAACCTGCTGTTTCACAACCAGGGCGGGACCCGTTTTTCCGACGTGACGTTCGCGGCCGGATTCGGGCATCTGCAGAAGGGCCACGGCGTCTCGCTGGCCGATTTCGACCACGACGGTGACCTGGACGTCTTCCAGCAGATCGGCGGCTGGTACCCCGGTGACGCGTTTGGCAACGCGTTTTTCGAGAACCCGGGTTTCCGGAGGCACTGGTTGGCGGTGCGGGTCGAGGGTGTGGAGACGAACCGGATGGGCGTGGGTGCGAGGATCCGGGTCGAGTTCACCGACGGGGACAAGCAGCGGGTGGTTCACCAGCGGATCGGTTCTGGCGGCAGCTTCGGCGGCAACCCCTTCATCGCTCACATCGGCCTGGGCGGTGCCATGCGGGTCGAGCGTCTGGAGATTCACTGGCCGACGTCGGGTACGACCGATCGGTTCAGCGACGTGGCGGTCGACCGGTTGGTCGAGTGTCGCGAGGGATCGGGGAAGCTGATCGAGACGCGATGGAAGGGCGTGGAGTTGTCCGGCGAGGTGGGTGCTGTTGATCGAGCGGGGCGTTAGCATGCCGAGCGAATCGCGGGTTACGTTTCTGCCCAGGCTGGCGATCTTCGTGGCGGTGGTCGCGATGGTGGGCCTGGGCTGGTGGTGGTGGCGTGGTGGTGAGGAGACCGACGCGGATCTGCTGAAGCGGGCCCGCCGCGCCATTCGGCTGAAGCGTCCCGAGCAGGCCCTGCAACTGGCCGATCTCGTGCTGGTCCGCACTCCCGAGCATGCCGGTGCGTTGAGGCTGGCCGGAGAGTTGTTGATCGAGCGTGACGATTACGACAGGGCGGTGGGGTACCTGTGCCGGATGCCCGATTCGGAGCGACCCGAGCGGATCACCGGGATGCTGGGTCCCGGCGACCGCATGGACAGTCTCAGGTCGCTGTCACGCCTGGCAAAGCAGCTGGCCGAACGGATCGAGTATGAGCCGAAGCACGCGATGGCCAACGACCATCTGGCGTTCATCCTGACGGTGTCGGGACGTCGGTGGGAGGCTCGGCAGCCGTTGATGAACCTGCTGCGTCGAGGCCTGTTCACCAAGCGGCACCTGGTTCTGTTGGGCGAAGTCGACCACGTGTTGGGCGATCCGGCGATGCTGGAGGCCTGTTTGCAGCAGGACCCCGACGAGCAGCTGGCCCGCTTGGGGCTGGGCGTCATCGATTTCGAGCGACGGGATTTTGTCGGGGCGATGGCCCGGTTCGAGACGGTGGCCAATCTCGATGGTGACCTGGCCGAGGCTCATGCCAGGAAACTCTGGACCCTGCTCGAGCGAGGTGGTCCGGGTGTGGTGGCCGAGTACATCGACAGCAGGAAGCAGCTGATCGACGACCGGCTGTTTGAGCACCCGGGGATGTGGCTGGCCGACGCCCGCTTTGCTCGGCTGACCGGTCGCGACCGCGAGGCGGCTCGTTGCCTGTGGGAAGCGATCAGCCTGGAACCGGATCTCAAGTCGGCCAACTACCAGCTGGCACAACTTCTTTCGCAACTCGGACAGCCCGAGCAGGCTCAACGATTTCGCAAGCGGGCGAAGCAGCTGGAGGCGTTCGGGCAGACGCTGGGCCTGATCGAGACCCGTCTGGGTTTCGAGTCGGAGTGGTCGAAAGTGGATCTGTTGCGGCGAGCGGCCGAGCAGTGCGAAGAGATGGGTCGGTTGTGGGAGGCGTTTGGTTGGGCCAGCGAAGCCCAGCAGCACGACGCGACGGCGGCCTGGGCGGCGGACCTGGTGGATCGGGTCCGCGGTCGCCTGAGCTCGCAGGCCGGAGTCTGGCATCAGACTGCCGACGACGATCGGCCCACGAACTTTGTTGACCTCTCGAGTTTTCCGCGAATCAACTTTCCGCGGATCGATCCGCCCGAACCGGTGGCCGGTCCCGGCGACGCGGGGTCCTCGGCAATCCGATTCGAAGACCGGGCCACCGCGGCGGGGGTCGACTTCACCTACTTCAACAGTTCCGATTCGACGACCGCGGGGAGGTTGATGTTCGAGTACACCGGCGGGGGTGTCGCGGTACTCGACTACGACCGCGACGGCTGGCCCGACCTGTATTTCAGCCAGGGCTGTCGGTGGCCCTTTGTCGAAGAGGTTCAAGAAGCCGAGGGGGGTGACCCCGAGTACCGCGATCGGCTGTTTCGCAATTCCGGTGACGGCACGTTTGTCGACGTGACCGACTCGGCCGGGCTGGGCGATGCAGGATTCAGCCAGGGTGTGTCTGTTGGTGACATCGACCACGACGGCTGGCCGGATCTGTACGTGGCCAACATCGGCCGCAACCGGCTGTATCGCAATTCCGGCGACGGCACGTTCGAGGACCTGAGCGGGGGTTTGTCGTTTCCCGAGACGGGCTGGACGACCAGTTGCCTGGTGGCCGACATCGACGGCGATGGTCATGTCGATCTGTACGACGTGAACTATCTCGAGGGAGTCCGGTTGTTCACGATGATCTGCGAGTCGAACGGAGTGAAGATGACCTGTCATCCTCACGAATTCCCCGCCGCGGCGGACCGCTGGTGGAAGGGCGACGGCAGCGGAGGGTTCGTTGATGCGACGCGGGCGGGAGGATTCGAGGTCGCTGGCGGCAAGGGACTGGGCATCGTCGCCGGCGGCTTTTCGAAACCGGGTCGGATCGAGATCTTCGTCGCCAACGACTCGGTACCGAATTTCCTGTTTTCTCGATCGAAAGACCCGGCCGGTTCGGGACCGATGGTCTTCGCTCAGCGAGCGATGCTTGGCGGCCTGGCTGTTGATCGCGACGGGAGTTCACAGGCCTGCATGGGCGTGGCGGCCGGGGATGCCGATGGTGATGGACGGCTCGACCTGTTCGTGACCAACTACTTCGACGAATCCAATACGCTGTACCGCCAGGTCGCGGACGGCCAGTTCACCGATACGACAAGTCGGTCCCGGCTGAGGGAACCGGGCTGGAGCATGCTCGGATTCGGCACCCAGTTCCTCGATGCCGATCTCGACGGAGAACTCGACCTGGTCGTCGCCAACGGCCACGTCGATGAT
>CAUZJR010000052.1:0-18363 GCA_963580005.1 Planctomycetota bacterium | reverse complement strand
CGCTTGACCAGGAAGCTCTTGCCGGGATCCCCGGCCACGATCGCCGGTCCTGACTCGCCTCCGGCGAGCATCAGCCGGGCCAGCCGCAGGTCCAGTTTCCCCTTCTTTTGCTTCTCGGCCCCATGACAGTCGTAGCAATGCGACCTGAAGATCGGGCGGATGTCACTTTCGAAGGTCAGCGGCTTGCCCTCTGCAGCCACCGTGGCACTCGGCAGGCACACCGCCGACATCACCCCGACCACCAGCCACACACCCGATCGCGAAAGCCCGAACATGAAGTCCCCGTCGAATCAAAGCACGTCAATGCGTTCATCCCATTCTAGCCGGGTGCTCGATCGACTTGAATCCGAACTCGTCCCTGAGCCCGAAGCCCGGGCAGGAATCGGGAATCGGGAATCGGATTGTCTCGAAGGTGCCCGGGGCGTTAGGCTACGCAGATGCACTTCCCTGGCCCGGATCTCTCGCTGCTGTCGCGACGGACGATGCTGCAACTGGGCGGCTTGGGCCTGGGCACCGCCGGCGGCTCGTTACTGGCTGCTCCTCCCACGGAGCCCCGCTCCGACACCTCCTGCATCATGTTCTTCCTCGACGGCGGTCCGTCTCACCACGAGACGTTCGACCCCAAGCCCGAGGCACCTCAGTCGGTTCGCGGCCAGTTCGGGACCATCGACACGGCAGTCGAAGGCCTGAGAATCTGCGACCGTCTGCCGTTGCTGGCCGCCGAGGCGGCTCGATTCAGTGTCGTCCGCTCGCTGCACCACGGCAACAACAGTCACGCGCCCTCAGAACACCAGATGCTGACCGGCCGGATGGGAACTCGCGACGGCACGGCTCGAGCAGTGATCGAGACACCGTCGATCGGGTCCATCGTCTCACGGCTCCGCGGCACCCGCCGAGCGGGGATGCCGGCGTACGTGGGGATCCCGTGGAGTTTTCATCACGAGTACGTCGGGTCACCCTTCGGAGCCGCTGCCTACCTGGGCTCGCAGCACGAACCTTTCGAGAGCGGTCAGCTGCCGGCCTCGACGACCGAAGAGTTCCAGGTGCCGATCCTGAAACTTCAGGACGGAATCTCGCCACCCCGACTCGAGCAGCGTCAGCAACTGCTCTCGGTCCTCGACCAGTTCCGTCACCAGGAACCCGCGGCCCGCGCGATCGGTCAGATCCGCGAATTCACCCGGCGGGGCATGGACCTGTTGCTGCAACAGCAGGTCCGCAATGCGTTTGACCTCTCTCGAGAAACCGCGGCCACCCGCCAGCGGTACGGATCACACGAATGGGGCCAGTCAGCCCTGCTGGCTCGCCGCATGGTCGAAGCCGGTGTCGCGTTTACGCTGGTCCAGTGCGGGCTGCGGCAGGACTGGGACACCCACGCCACCAACTTCACGAAACTCGACAAGTTCCTGCCTCCGATCGATCGAGCCGTCGCCACGCTGCTGGCCGACCTGGCCGACCGCGGCATGCTCGAGAAGACCGTGGTGATGGTCATCGGCGAGTTTGGCCGGACGCCCAAGATCAACAACAACGCCGGCCGCGATCACTGGGGCGATTGCTTCTCGGCTCTCATTGCCGGCGGCGGCCTGCGATCGGGACAGGTGGTCGGCAGCAGCGATGCGATCGGCGGATACCCCATCGAGCGTCCGATCCATGCCGAGGGCCTCTTCGCCACGATGTACC
The DNA here is from genome assembly GCA_963580005.1 of Planctomycetota bacterium. GTDB lineage: Bacteria > Planctomycetota > Planctomycetia > Planctomycetales > Planctomycetaceae > UBA8437. The sequence continues at coordinate 16,686 of CAUZJR010000052.1, read as the reverse complement.
ACGCCCTGGGCATCGACACGCACACCGTCTTCCAGGACGACCAGGACCGCCCGATCCCCGTGCTCAACCACGGTGCCCCGATCGACGAACTGATCGGGTAACCCGCTCGCTCGGGACTCTAGGGCAGAAACCTCTCGAAGAACCCCAGCCAGTTGCGGTGGAAGATGTTGTCGATGTCGCGGTCGTTGTAGCCGCGATCGGTCAGCAGCCCATCCAGCTTCTGCAGGTCGGCCGTGGTCTCGAGATCGTGAGGCATGTGATTGGTCCCGCCGATGTCGCTGCCGATCGCCGCGTGGCTCGAGTTTCCTGCCAGCTGGCAGACATGGTCGATGTGGTCAGCAACGGCTCCCAGGTCGACCTCCTCGGACTTGGAAGTCCCGTGGACCCAGCCGGGGACCAGCATCCAGGCATCCAGTACCGAGCCGATCACCCCGCCCCGCTCGATCAAGCGGCCGATCTGATCGTCGGACAGCTGGCGATCACCCGGCACCAGGGCCTGGCAGTTGTTGTGGCTGGCAATCACCGGGCCGGTGAACCGTTCGAGTGATTCGTAGAACGACTCTTGTGACGTATGCGAGAGGTCCAGGATCATGCCCAACCGCTCGAATTCGGCAAGCAGTTCGACTCCCTTGGCGGTCAGCGGACCGGTGACCCCGGTGCCCGCCCCGTACTGGCTGTGACCGAAATGAGCCAGCATCACGCTCCGCAACCCGTCCTCCCACCACAACTCGGCCTGGGATGGCTCGACAATCGGATCGGCACACTCCATCGCCACGATGATTCCGATCGGCAATTTCAGTCGTTCCTCCTCGGTGGCCGCTTCCCAACTCTGCCACTGGCTGGTCATCTCCTGGGCCGTACGGATCAGCCTCGCCTCGCCCTGCTGTTCGAGTATTCGGTAGTAGGCCAGTTGGGCATGGGCATGCGCGTAGGCCATGCGGTGCGTGCCGAAATTCAGGTCGGTCCGCAATGTCGGCCTCGCATCTGCCACAACTCGGACCGCGAGGCTCGACTGGCAGATGCCCACTCCCGCCCTGCGCATCTCCGGCAAACTGTTAGCCGAACAGCCACGTCCGAACGTGTCGGTCATCCCCGCTTCACGCTCATTCGTCACCGCCACCGGCACGGTCTGGTCACGGTTGTACGACACGGCGTAGAGCGCCAGGTCGGCATGCCCGTCAAATATCAGTCTCATCGTTCATCCCACGCTTGGGGTCAGCGCTTGAATAGTGAATAGTGACCGATGACTCGGCAAGACATCGCTACGGTCTTTGCCGCTATTGGTTCAAGCCCTGGTCCCAAACGGAATGCACCATGAAGTACCTCATGCTTTCTTTGCTGGCCTGGGTGGTCGTTGGTGCTCATCCGGTGTGGGCCGATGATGCTGTCAGGATGCGGGTGATCGAGACGACCTCGGGGACCCGGTTTGGTCTGTTTGGGAACAAGCCCAAATCGCCGGCCTCCACCTTCTTTGTCTTCGCCACCGCGGTCGACGACATGGCGAAGCTCCCGATCTACACCGAGACCGGTCGTCAGCTGGCCCGGCACGGCTGGCTGTTCGTCACACTCGATCCTCCCTGCCACGGACGCGACCACAAGCCCGATGAGCCGCCGGCCCTGTCCGGGTGGGCTCACCGGGTGAAGCTGGGCCAGGATCCGATCAAGCCGTTTACCGACCGCTGCGGTGACGTGCTCGACTGGCTCGTCGCCAAGGGGTACACCGATCCCGGTCAGGTTGCTGCGGGAGGCACCTCACGAGGCGGATTCTGTGCCCTGCACTTTGCGGCTTCCGATGCTCGAGTCCGCACGGTCGTATGTGTCTCACCGGTGACCAGGCTGCGGGCTCTTCGAGAATTCGACGGCGTCACCGCCAAAGAGACCCGTCCGTTTGACGCCGTGTCGCTCGCGGGCAAGCTCGTCGGACGCCGGATCTGGATCAGCATCGGCAACGCCGACCCGCGTGTCAGCACCGACGACTGCATCGCCACGGCCCGTTCGTTCGCCCGCGAGGCCGCCAGGGCGTCTCGGGGGAAGCCGATTCCCATCGAACTGGTCGTGGGCCCGAGCCTGGGCCACAGTGCCATCAAGGACGCCTACCGACTGGCGGGCGAATTCGTGCTGAGGCAACCGAAGGCGGCGACGAAGCCCTGACACGGTGCCTGCTGCCGGAGTCGTCAGCGGATCTTGCCGAGATCCGAGAGGTAGCGGACCAGGTCGAGCAGCTGCTGGCGTGAGAGCACCGCGGTCAGGCCACGCGGCATCACGCTGCCGGTGACCTTGGTCAGCTCGATGTTCTCCTTCTTGAAGGTCACCAGCTTTCGGGTCGCCAGGTCCTCGAGCACCAGGTCACCCGAATCCCCACCGCCCTTCGTCTTCCGCCGGTAGCCCTGGTGGATCTTCCCATCCACGGTGACCACCTGGACAACCGAGAAGCCCTCCTTGACCTGGCGGTTGGGCCACAGCAATTCCTCGGCAATCCGCTGTGGTGACAGCGTGGTTCCGATCGCGGTGAGGTCCGGCCCGATTTCCCCACCGCGACCTCCCACTCGATGGCACGACGCACAGGCCAGGCTCTTGAACAGCACCGCACCGCGGCCGCGGTCGCCCTGCTTTGTCGCCTCACCGACCAACTGCCCGACAACCACCTCGCTGTACTCCGGCGGCTTGCCCGAGGCACCCAGCGAGTTGTTGAGGATCGCGAGCAGTTCGCGGTCCGAGTGACCTGTCGCGAACAGCGACTTCAGCAGCAACCTAGCCACCTCGGGTTTCAGCGTGCTCGATTTCAAGGCATCGGCCAACGCGGCGGCGCCTCCGGTCTGCTTCACAAACGCCGCCAGTGTCGTTTCGGTGTCCGCCGCTGCCAGGTCACCCGCGCCAAACAACTCGGTCGCACACCGTGCCGCCAGTTTCGAGTCGACCAACGCAAGTGCCCGGACGGCCGCGGCCCTCAAGGGAAGTGGGTGCGGTGCCCGGGCGGCCGACTCGAGCACCTCCCGTCCACCGGGAATCTTTAGTGCCACCAGCGCACCAAATGCGGCCTCGCGAACCGGCACCGAAAACGCCGGGTTCTTGGCCACGCTTCCCACCGAGTCCCGTGTCCCTGCCACCTTCCAGATGGCAGCAAGCTGCAGAGCCTGGATCTGAACCCCGGCGTGATCCTGCTCGATCAGGCTTCCCAGGGAAGCGACCAGGTCACCCGAGGGACGGACGTTTCGTACTCGAGCCGCCTCGACCAGGTGGCCCAGTGCCCGAGCATGCTCTGCCGCGTTGTAGCGGCCTCGCTCCCGGAACCTCTTCCCGTCGAGCCCAAACAGCCTCAGGTCATCAGGACTGCCCACCGCCAGGATCGCCGCGATCGCCGCGGACCTCGTGGCCCGGTCCAGGCCCTTGCCGTCGAGCAGTTGCTTGAGACTCGCCAGGGCCTGGAGGCCTCCGACCTCGTTGAGCACCGCCGCCAGCTGGGCGGGCCGCTCGAAGGACAGCTCACCCTTCTGAAATGCCGGCAGCCAATGAGGCTCGAGGTGGTGCACGGCCTGTTTGAAGGCGTAGTCAATCCAGCCATCCCGCGGCCGATCGACCACGCGGGCAACCACCTCGATCGACCGCGATCGCGGGATCGCCGCACAGGCCATCACCGCTTCCATCCGCACCTGCGGGTGCTCGTCCACCACCCGTTCGGCCAACAGCCCCAGGGGATCCTGCAGCCGATCGTGCCAGCGTCCCACCACGCGAGCGGCGTAGGCACGGGCACGATGGTCTTGGGCCTGCAGCATCCTGACGAGCACAGCCGGGCGAATCACCTCCAAGGTCTCCAGTGCACCCAGCGCCTCGTAGAGATGGTGCTCGTAGAGCGGATCCCTGGGATCCAGTTTCGTCACCCAGAGGTCCAGCTGGTCTGCACAGGTGCGAGGATCCCGGTTCGTCAGTTCACGCTTGGCCTGGTAGCGGCTGAAGTGCTCCGGCGACTTCAAGGCCTCGAGCACTTCGCCAATCGGCGCCTGCTCCAGGTTCTTCGGCCTGGGGACCGATCGAGCGGACTCGGTGTGCACCAGACGCCAGATCCGTCCGTGTGCCTTGTCGCGTTTGGGATCTCGGTAGGCATCGTCCTGGTGGCAGGTGACCGGGTTGTACCAGTCGACGATGTAGATCGCCCCATCGGGTCCCTGCTTCACATCGACCGGCCGGAAATTGCGGTGCCGCGACTGCAGGATCGGCTCCTTCCAGTCCAGGGCGAAGCCGGCCCCTTCGGGCCGTACCGAAAACCGCTTGACCCGGTTCGGCTTGAAGTCGCCGATCACAAAGCTGCCTTGCATCGACTCGGGCACACCCCGGCCGTCGAGGTATCCGATCCCGCAATACCCACCCGGATTGCCGATGCGAGGGAGCTTGAGTCCGTGAGTGGTCGGGACCTGGCCGGGCGAGAGGTAGGTGACCCCACCGGCCCCGTCGATGCTGAAGATCTGGCCCCAGCCGTCAAACGCCACTCCCCACGGGTTACCCGGTCCCATGCAGGAATCCAGCAGAGGGTCCATTTGCAGCCGGCGTGGCCTGAGCCGATAGAAGCCCGCCTGGAACAGGTCGCTCGACCCCCAGGGCGTCTCAACCCGCGACTCGCAACCGTCGCCCTGACCGAAATACAGCTCGCCGCCGGGGCTCCAGATGAACGAATTGATGGTCTGGTGCGAGTCTCCGTTGCCAAACCCGCTCAGCAGCACGCGACGACGATCGGCTCGACCATCACCGTCGGTATCTTTCAGAAACAGGATCTCGGTGTTCTGGCCGACATAGATCCCACCGTCGCCCCACTCCATGCCCGTCGGAATGTTCAGTCCTTCGGCGAACACGACCCAGCGGTCTGCCGTGCCGTCTCCGTCGGTGTCTTCGAGCCGGATGATCTTGTCGTTGGGCAGGTCGCCGGGGAACACGTGCGGATAGGTCGTGGTCACCGCAACGTACATGCGACCCGCGGGGTCCCACCGCAGAGCCAGCGGGTTGGTCAGCCCGTGCGAGTCCGAGGCGAACAGGTTTACGGTGAAGCCCTCGGGAACCTCGAACGAGGCCAACTCGGCCTTGATGTCCGCCTGCGGCGCCGCGTGCAGCACCTCGGGACCAGGCCTCTTGCCGCCGGGGTCGGGCTTGCCAGAGGCAATCGCCCACACGCGTTGCTCGGCTCGCTCGATCAACGGCAACAGCTTCTGCCACTCCTCGCGAAACGGAATTGAGCTGGCACCTCCGCGAGTGAACTGTCGCCGCGAGTCGTCACCGTAGAGCAGTTTCCAGTTGGCCGGCCGCCAGTAGTCGTACCACAGGCGGTGCTTTTCGATGACAGCCCTTCGCAACGTCGCCTGCGACTTCGGCCTGGGAAACTCGACACCCAGTTGCCGGGCGATCGCGTGGGCGACGTGAGCCTGGGCCGACGGCTTGATGTGCATGCCGTTGTCGGTCAATCCGGTGCGAGACCGATGGAACAGGTCCACCAGCACCAGCCCGCGTTTGGTGGCGAGTCTTGTGACGGCCTGCACATACAACTCGAGGTCGTCGTTCCGGGTCGACAGGTCGGGGATCGACCGCTGGGGTGGCTCTTCGAAGGGCGACGGAGTGACCAGCACGATCACCCTCGCCTGCTTCTGCCAGGCGGTGATCAGTTCACCGTAGGCAGCGGTGAACCGCTCGAGACCCGCCCGCCCGGCCAGAGATTCCATTTGTCCGAACTGGGCGATAACCACCGTCGTGCCGACCCGACGGAACTGCTCGTCTCGTTTCCCGAACCCATCAGGCCGCCAGCGTTCGATCACGGTCCCCTGGCCGAACACCGTGTCGGATTCCCAGGCCAGGTCCCGGAACCTGGGCCGAGCCGACGCGAAAGCACGGCTGAGTGTCGCTTCGAAATGACCGGCCTGCTGCAGCCGGACCATGTTGGTCCCGCCGGCCAGCACAACCACGTCGCCCTCGACCAGCGAAAAACGCTGGGACGCATCCAGTGGCCCCGAACAGCACAGGACCACTACGCACCACAACAGCCGTGTCAGTCGTTGGGTCTGAACACTCATCGGGCCGTTCACCTGGGTCTCCACCGGCAGTCTCACTATGAAAGAAAATGCCCGCTGCTTCCATCTCATGTATCACTGAATCGCTGAATCACCGAATCAGCTCACCGAATCAGCTCACCGGGACACTCTACACCACACGCACGCCGGATTTCTGAGCCAATCGGCCCGGTTCGCATGAGTCCCGCCAAGAGGTTAGTCTTCTGAGACCTTCTCCGGTTCGACACCGTGTCCCAACACGTAGGTTGTTCATGCTCAGGATTGTCAGACCTTCCGACAAAGCACGCCGTCCCCTGTTCGCGCTGGCGATCGCGTTGATGGTTGTCACCGCGTCCTGCTCGCAGTCGATGGCCCAACAGGCCTCTGAAACTCGCGAGCCGACCGATCGGTCCGATCCGATCATGCTCTCACATCGCGGCCTCGTCCGGCATGCTCCTGAGAACACGATCCCGGCCTTCGAAGCTGCCGTGGCGTTGGGACTTTCGATCGAGTTGGACGTCTACCAGACCCGTGACGGCGAGCTGGTCGTGATCCACGACAACACGGTCGATCGCACGACCAACGGCAGCGGCACGGTCGGCGAATTGACCCTGTCCCAGATCCGCAAGCTCGACGCCGGCGGCTGGTTCCATTCCCGGTTCCGCGGCCTAAAGGTGCCGACTCTCGACGAGGCGTTTTCGGCCATCAAGAAACGGCAGCGCAAGCCGGTCACGATCGCACTGAACATGAAGGTGATCTCACCGGACATCGAGAAGAAGATCGTGCGGGTGGTCAGGAAGCACAACCTGTTTGAGCAGGTATTCGCCTTCGGTCAGCCTGCCGATTCGAGTCTCCGTTTCAAGAAGGCCAGCCGCAAGCTGAGGACCACGATCGTAAAGATCTACGATTCCCAGCAGTTCGCCGCCGCGTTGAAAGACCCCCTGGGCGACTGCCTCTGGGTCGGCTACGTCCCCAGCCGCGAGGAGATGGATCGAGCCCATCGGCTGAAGAAGCAGGTCTGGCTGAGCCTGAAGATCAGCGAACGTCGTCCCGAGATCTGGGACCAGGCACGAGCCAGCGGCATGGACGGCATCTGTACCGACTGGCCGCTTGAGTGTCGACTGCACTGGCGAGCTGGCAAGTGACCTGGCGTTTCGCGGGCAGCCGGCATCGTCCTGGAGGTGAATTGACGATCCCCTGACCCGCCACTCTTGGTACACTGCCCCAGTACCGGCCCCCTCCTCGACGCGCGACCACGATGTCTGACCACCCTGCACCCAACTGGCAGCATGCACCGGTGTCTCGCCGAACGGCGGTCCAGGCCGGAGCCCTGGGCCTGATGGGATTGGGGACCAACCACCTGCAGGCATTGCGGGCGGCCGATTCGAGTCAGCTGGCTCCCGGCGGTGGCCAGGCCAAGACCGTGCTCTACATCTTTCTCTCGGGTGGCTTGGCCCAGCAGGACAGCTTCGACCTGAAGCCCGATGCCCCTGATGGGATTCGCGGCGAGTTCAACCCGATCCAGACCGCCTCGCCGGGCGTGCAGATCTCCGAGCACCTGCCGGGTTTGGCCCAACGCAGCCGTCACTGGGGCCTGGTCCGCTCGATGACCCACCGCACCAACGGTCACACCCTGGGTCACTACTTCATGTTGACGGGCCGTTCGGGAGCGACCCCGGGCTTCAAGGGCGACCGGGTGCCGCGTCCGACCGACTTCCCCTCGATCATGTCGGTCGCCGGTTTCTCGCTTCCGCCGCAGCAGAACAACCTGCCACCGGCCATCGTGTTGCCCGAGCGGCTGATTCACTGGCAGGGCGGCACGATCCCCGGTCTCTATGGCGGCCTGATGGGTGCTTCCCGCGACCCGTATTTCATCGAGGCCTCCCCATACGGCAACCCGTTGTGGCGAGGTGCCTATCCCGAATTCTCGATCTCCGATTCGACTCGCAATCCCCCCAGGGAACCCGACGCGCGGACCTTCGAAGCGCCCAGCCTCAAGCTGCCCGTCGGCCTGACCCGCGGACGGCTCGAGGGCCGCCGATCCCTGCTGGAAAGTCTCGATGACCAGCGACGCCGACTGGCCGATTCGGCCGAGGCCCAGTCGTATGACCGCGAACGGGAGACGGCCATTTCGCTGCTGACCAACCCCCGGATCCGCAACGCGTTTGACGTCACCAGCGCCGACGCCAAGACACAGGAACGCTACGGAGCCAACAGCTTTGGCTGGTCGCTGTTGATGGCCTACCGGTTGACCGAGGCCGGAGTCCCGCTGATCCAGGTCAATCTCGGCAACAACGAGACCTGGGACACGCACGGTGAGGCGTTCTCGCGGCTCAAGAACCGACTGTTTCCTCCTACCGATCGTGCCCTGTGTGCCCTGCTCGATGACCTGGAAAGCAGCGGATTGCTCGAGTCGACGATGATCGTGATGGCCGGGGAATTCGGCCGCACGCCCAAGCTCTCGACACTCGACAAGGTCTTCTACAAGCCCGGCCGCGATCACTGGGGTGCGGTGCAGACGGTGTTCTTTGCCGGAGGCGGAGTCCGGGGCGGCACGGTCGTGGGCAGCTCCGACGCCATCGCCGGCTACCCGGCCTCTTCGCCGCAGAAACCCGAGAACATGGCCGCCACGATCTACCACGCCCTGGGCATCCCCCACACCGCCGCCTGGAAAGACGAACTCGATCGTCCGCACCACATCTACCACGGCGACCCGATCTACGAACTGCTCGGGTAGACTCGCCCCGCACGACCGCGACGGCACACTTTTCAGAGGGATGCCCCGTGAGATTCCTGCTGACCCTGGGCCTGCTGTGCCTCACCGCACACGCCGTGGCCGCAGCCGACACACCCGCTCCGGCCGAAGTGTCCTCTCCCGCAGCGGCCCACAGCAGTGAGCCGAACCTGCTTCGAGGAGCCGACGGTCGGTTGTACCTGAGCTGGATCGAACGAGGACCCGGCCGGTTGGCCACTCTGAAATTCTCGTACTGGAAAACCCGGGGCTGGTCCCAGCCCCGCCGGATCGCCCGGGGTGACAACTGGTTCGTCAACTGGGCCGACTTCCCCTCGCTGTCGGCTCTCTCGGACGGCACGCTGGTCGCACACTGGCTGCAGAAGAGCTCCGCGGGGACCTATTCCTACGACGTCAAGCTGAGCCTCTCGCACAACCGGGGCCAAACCTGGTCGCAACCGGTTTCACCGCACCGGGACGGCACACCGACCGAACACGGATTCGTCTCGATCGTCCCCGTCGACAGGAAGACCTTCGGAGTCTTCTGGCTCGATGGCCGCAAGATGGTCAAGAAGGGTGGCGAGATGGCATTGAGGTACTGCACGCTGGGCCGCGACGGTCGGCTGGGCAGCGAGACGGTCGTCGACCCTCGAGTCTGCGAGTGCTGCCAGACCGGAGCGGTGGTCCTTTCCGGCGGCGACCCGTACGTGGTGTTTCGCGACCGGATGGCCGGCGAGGTTCGCGACATCGGATCCTCGACACTGAAAGCCGGTCGAGTGCGACGCGCACAGCGGGTGCATGCAGACAACTGGGTGATCGAGGGCTGTCCGGTCAATGGACCCTCGGTCGATGCTCACGGCAAGTCGGTCGCGGTGGCTTGGTTCACCGACGTGGAGCAGCATCCCGAGGTGCGAGTGCGATTCTCGAACGACTCGGCTCAGACGTTCGGCAAGACGATCCGGGTCGACGATGGCAAACCCGCCGGTCGTGTTGACCTGGTTTTGCTCGACCCCGACACCGCGGCGATTTCGTGGCTGAAGGTCGACGGCGAGTCGGCCGAGGTCCGTTGGCGGGTGGTTCAACGGGACGGCACCAAAGCGGCCTCGCAGCGACTGACCGCAACACGCCCCAGCCGCTCGTCGGGGTTCCCTCGCATGGAACGCCTTGGCAACGACCTGTTCTTCGCCTGGACCGACGCGGGCAAGCCGGCCCGTGTGCGGACGTCGCGGCTGCGGCGCTAACCGGCAATCCGGTTCGACTCAGACCTCGGCCAGCTTTTCCGTCGAGTCGCCGAAGGCCTTCATCCGCACGCCGCACTTTTCCATCAGCGACAGGAACAGGCTGCACATCTTGCGGTTGGGCTTGCCGTGATATCCGAGCACTCGCCCGGTCTCCAGCTTTCCACCGCCACGGCCCAGGATCACGACCGGCAACTTGGTCGCATCGTGGATCCCCGACATCATGCTCGAGCACATCATCAGCATCGAGTTGTCCAGCGCGGTCCGTTCACCCTCCTGGATCGCGTCCAGCTTGCGGGCGATGTAGGCGTACTGCTGCATGAAGAAGTGGTTCACCTTCATCCAATCGGGCGACTGCTTGCCGCGATCCGAGTGAGACAGTTCGTGGTGGCCGACCTCGACCCCCAGGTGCGGGAACTGCAGGTAGCTGTGATCGTTGTTGAGCTTCAGGGTGCAGACCCGCGTCATATCGGTCTGGAAGGCCAGCACCACGAGGTCACACATCAGCTTCATGTGGTCCTTGATGTTCTGCGGGATGCCGTTGGGAGGCCTGGGGATGTTCGGCTTCTCGAGTGTCGGCCGCCAACCCTGCAGTTCACCGCTGCGGCCGGCGCCCTCGATCCGCTGCTCGACCTCGCGGACCGAATTCAGGTATTCGTCGAGCTTCTGCTGGTCGCGGCGGCTGACCCGCCTGCGAAATCGAGACGCCTCGCCCAGCACGGCATCCAGCACGCTCTGTTCGCCCTTCTGCACCCGGTTCTTGAACAGCCGGTCGAAGGCCAGGGCCGGGTAGAGTTCCAACGGTGTGGGGGTGGTGGGTGAACTCCACGAGATGTGTGAGCTGTAGAGCATCGAGTAGTTCTTGTGGATGCCCGGGTTGGATCGTTCGCAGCCCAGCACCAGGCTGGGGACTCGAGTCGACCGCCCGTAGTGGCGGGCGATGACCTGGTCGAAACTGGTTCCGCTGACAATGTCGCCACCGGAGGCCAGCGAGGCACCCGAGAGCACGTTGCCGGTCTGGGAGCTGTGGATGTTGCCCTTGAGCGCCTGCTCGTTGTACAGGCCGCCGACAAACAGCATCTTCTCGCGGAACTCGGCCACCGGCTCGAGCACCTTGCCCAGTTCCATCTTCGAACCGGATCCCTTGGCCCACCAGTGACCGGCATGAAACCCGTTTCCGGCAAACAGCACGCCCACCCGCACCGGGGCCTCGCTGCCCGGCTGGGAACTCTTTGACGGCTCGTCACCCCAGACCGGGAGCGACTCCATCCACGGCAAGGCCATCGTGACGCCGGCACCGCGGAGCCAGGTTCGACGCGAGAATCTGTGAGTCATGGTTTGCCTCGGTCTGCGGGTGTCCCGCGAATCATCCGGAACTGCCCGCTGGTGACAATGGTCTCAACAGCAACCGAAAAACGATATTTGTTTCCCGCCAGCCGCTTCAGCATTTCATCGACAAGCGGCCGATCCGACAACTGCAATTCCCGCCCCAGGGCGTAACCGAGCAGCTTACGGCAGAATTGACGCAGGAAGGCCTCGCGCCGCTGCTTCAGCAGGTACCCACGCAATCCGTCGACGCCGTCGATCTTCGTGCCATCGGGCAGAGTCGTCTTCGAATCGATCGCGACGCCCCCGGCGGTCTTCTCGCGACGCCTGCCGATCGCATCGTAGTGCTCAAGCGCAAAGCCGAACGGATCGATCCGCGAGTGGCATTTTGCACAGGCCGCGTCGGAGCTGTGACGCTCGATCAGCTGCCGTTCACTGAGTCCCACCGGCACTTCATCGGCCAACTGCGGCACGTTCTTCGGCGGCCGCGGCAATCGCTCGCCCAATAACACCTCGCTGATCCAATTGCCCCGCAGGATCGGGCTGGTCCGCGTGGCCCCCGACTGGGTCGCCAGCGTCGTGGCCAATCCCAGCACCCCGCCACGTCCGTACTTGCGGACTCCTTCCACCCTCCGCCAACCGTCCCCCTTCAACCCCGGTATGCCGTAGAAGTCGCCCAGCCGCTTGTTGACAAACGTGTGATCCGAGTCGAGCAGGCCCAGCAGCGAGCGGTCGTGCTGGAACAGGTCGGCGAAGAAGCGGATCGTCTCCTCGTACATGTCGCCCCGCAGCTTCGTGAACTCGGGAAACTGCTTCTTGCTCTTCTTGATATTGAGATCGAAGTCGTGCACGTGGATCCACTGGCAGGCGAACTCGGTGGCCAACCGCCGCACCCGCGGATCGCTCAGCAAACGACGCGACTGGTCCAACAGCGGCCCGCGGCGGGACAACCGACCCGATCCAGCCGCCTGCCGCAACTGGTCATCCGGAGTGGTCGACCACAGGAAGTAACTCAGCCGGCTGGCCAGTTCCCAGCCGCTGACCTCAGCGGGCGTCTCGCCCACGGGTGACTCTTCGAGCCGATAGAGAAACGACGAGGAGACGAAGACCCGAGCCAGGGTCATCCGGATGGCGGCATCGTGCGAGAGGTCCAGGGTCCGCAACTTCCGGTACAGCCCACGCAACGCCGCTCGATCAGCGAAATCCAGAGGACGCCGCCAGGCCCGCTCGGCCAGGTGGATCACCGCATCGAGGTGTTGGGGCTCGGTCTCCTTCAACCGCTGCCGGAACCGCTGTGTCCGCTTGCGGACGTCCTTGACCATCTGGTCGAAGATCCCCTGCTGGGGATGATCGATCGTGGTTTCCAGCAGAGAGTCCAGGACGTCGGAGTGCCGCAAGGGCTCGCGTGAGACATAGATCAGCTGGTCCCAGAGCGTCTCGAGTCGGGCGGCCTGCTGCGTGTCGAGCATCAGCCGGACCAGGTGATCGTCCTCGCGGTACATCAGGGTCAGGGTCAGTAACTCGTCGACGGGCACAATCTGCGTGTAGCACAGCGCGGCAGGAAACAGACTGCGGTGGTCGGTCATCGCCGTGGCGAATCGGGACCGGGCCGGACTCGACTCCGAGACCAGCACCGCGTTGCGGAACGAGACGTCGCGGACATCGGCTCCGATGTTGATCTTGCCGTAGGTCACGTTGACCTCGCTGGCCTTCAGTCCGGCGGTGATCTGGCCGATTCCGCTGACCAGGTCGACCTGGGCGCTTCCGTCGGCCCCTGTGCGAGCATCCAGCCGGATGGTCGTCACCAGTTCCCGTCCCCCTGCCGCCTCCACGGGCAGCTCGATGCGAATCACCGAGGGTGCCTGGACGCAGATCGACGCGGCGTCGATGGCCTTGCCATCGGGGTGCTTGCCGAAATGAGACGCATCGAGCACCCGGTGACCCTGAGGCAGTTTCGGCTGAGGCTCCCTGGCGGGCTTCAACAGGTCCTTGAGCAGGATGTCGGGCTTGTCCTTGAGCACCAGCCGAGGCTTTTGCAGCAGGACGAAGTCGTTGGTGTTGCCATCACCGGCATCGGTGACGACCAGCGAGACGGTGATCGTGGCCGGCGTCTTGCCATCGGCCTTCTCGTCCTTGTCTGCGGTCTTTTTCTTGGCCTCTTTTTTCGGCTTGGGTGCGGGGATCGGCAACTTCAGTTCCTGTTCGACCAGCAGCGGCAGCGCCGCCTCCATCCAGCGAGGCCGGCTGCCCTTCTTGCCGATCAGGCCGACGGGGTTGAAGACCCACAGCCCGCGTTGCCAGCCCTTGACCCATTCGGCCAGTTCCTTCTCCTGGCCCGGCTTGGCCTGCTGCCAGCGACGAGCGAGCTCGGCCAACAGCGACGACTGGTCCTTCTGATTCAGTTCCGACCACAGCCGTTGCAGGTAGCGGGCATTGAGTCCTCGCCGCCTGGCGACCTCGGCAACCGACACCTGGCCGGTGGTCAGCGCTTTGCGATCGACCAGTGTCGCGGCGAAGTAGGGTTCCAGCGGCACCTGGCCGGCGTTGCCCAGGTGTGACATCCTGGGCAGGTTGTAGTGCGAGTGCAGCTTGACGGTGACGGTGAAGCGGCCGTAGAGGCTGCGGATTTCCGAGAGCAGTTGGTCGGTCCAGTCGCGGCGGCTGTCTCCCGCAGAGAACCGGATCCCGTCGGGGACCAGCATTGCATGCCGGGCGACTTTCTGGCCGGCATCGAGGTACTTGCGCAACAGCGCCGGCGACATCACCAGCGCGTTCCCCGTGTTGGTGAACCCCTCGCCCGCAGCACCCTCGGTCGGGAATTCCTTGGCCGGGCTCAAGGGAACGCCGATCAGGTCGCGGATCGTGTACGTATATTCAGCGTTGTTCAATCGCCTGAGCACCACCGGTCCGGGATCTCCCGCCCGGGCCAACGCCTCGGCGCTCAGGTAGCGTTCGACCCAGTCCCTGATCGTCTTGCGAGCCGCGGCGTCCGGTTGAGCCGACTTCTTGGGCGGCATTTCGCCGTTGTCGAGCATCTCGACGACCTTCAACCACGACCGGGTTCCCTTGCGGACCCGTGCCAACGTGGTGAACTGTTCCAGATCCAGCTCGCCAACCTTCTTCTTCGTCGAGTGGCATCCCAGGCAGAACCTGGTCAGCAACGGCCGGACCGACTTGGTGTAGTCGGCATCGAGCTTGGCAAACGGCTTCGCGTCCTCGGCCAGGCATCGTCCAACGCCGGCCAGGCAGAAGGCGATCATGACGGCGACCACCAGCCGGGCCCGCCTGCTGAACAGATTCATGCCAGTTGCTCCTGCCTCACCCACGGCGCGACCCGACACTCCGACCACCGATCACGTCGGCTGCCATCCTACCCCAGCGGGGTCGCCGAGACACCCGCCCGAGGCCATCGAGCCAAGCCGCCTGGCGATTCGCTGTCAGGCTGCCCTTCAGACGACTCCGCCACGGAGCCTGAAGTAGATCCGCTGAGCCTCCTGCATACAGCACCGACCGTCAGCCGCCGCGGTCTGGCAACGTGCCTCGTCGCTGCCGGACCGCTCGGCCAGTTCACGCAGCCGAGTCGGATGGCCCTCCGAGACGTCTTCTTCGATGTCGGACATCTGCAATCCAAAGCATCCGCAGATCGGAGCCTTCAGGTCCATGGGATAGACACTCCGCAGCAGCCGGTCGATCGCGATGGTGGACTCGAAGAGGTCGAAGTAGGCGACGTCGCAGCGGTGGAAACCACAGAACCACGCGTCTTCGCCGAGGTCTCCGCGAGCCTCGGGCTGAACAAATGCATCCAGAGTGACCGACTGCACCGACGTGCCCAGTTGCCCGCACCGTGGGCAGTAGGCTCGTCCGTCGAATTCCGGTTCCTTGACGAAGGCCTTGTTCATCGGGTCCGCTTACCAGCGGCGTCCTCGGGGTAGTCCTCACCGTTGTAACTGCCCACGACCGACTCCAGCCAACTCCTCAGGCTCGGCTTCAGCTTCGAGACCACCTCGGGCTTCCCGGCGGCCAGGTCGGACTTCTCGGACGGGTCGGCCGAGAGGTCGTACAGCTCGAACCGCACGCTCCCGTCCCTGCCATCGATCCGGTGCAGTTTCCAGTCTCCGTCGACCCAGGCGGCGTGGCCGGGAAACCGGTTCTTGGAATGAGCGGGACTGGGTAGCTGGGCCGCCTTCTGACTCGACACGTGAGGCGGCAGGTCCTTGCCGTTCTGCTGGGCGGTCAGCAGGTCACGCATCCACTTGGCCGACGGGGTACTGATGCCGCGGGTGCGGTAATCCCAGAAGCCCATCGGCCGCGGCCGCTTCGATGTCTTGCCGTCGATCACCCCCACCAGGCTGACGCCGTCGAGCTTCGGCTGGTGCTTGGCCCTGGCCCCGACCAGCTCCAGCAGCGTGGGATAGATATCGCAGGTGTTGCAGCGAACCGACGTTCGGGCGGGTGAGGTGATCCGGGCGGGCCATTCGAGAATCGACGGCACCAGCAGCCCGCCCTCGTAGATCTGCCCCTTCCTGCCACGGAATGGCCCGGCCGAGCCGACTCGCGGCAACGCCCCATTGTCGCTGCAGTACCACAAGATCGTGTTTTCGCGGATCCCCAGCGGGCCCAGGGCGTCTCGCAGCTTTCCAAACGCCCGGTCCATTCCGGTCACCTCGCCCAGGAAGTGCTGGCTGCGGATCGGCTGATCGGCATAGGGCTTGCGGTCCCGTGCGACGGCTCGATGGGGGGAGTGTGGCGAGCCGAACCAGACGACGGCCAGGAAGGGCTGCTCACCCTGGGACTCGCGGCCGATCCAGCGCAGCGCCGCATCAACGGCCACCATCGAACTCTCACCGGTCGTCTTCACCGCCTTGCCCCCCAGCGACAGGATGGCGTTGTTGTCGTAGAAGTTCGGAGCACTCAGCCAGTGATCAAAGCCGTTGTGTCCCGGATGAGCCGGGCTGCCCCGGCGGACGCTGCCCAGGTGCCACTTGCCAAAATGAGCCGTCGCGTACCCGGCACTCTTCAACACCTCGGCCAACGTCGACTCCTGAGGCCGCAGCGGGTAGCCCCACTTGAAGACCCCCGACCGATTCGGATGCCGACCGGTCAGCACGCTGGCACGGGTCGGCGAGCAGACCGGGGCGGCGGCGTAGAAGCGGTCGAACCGCAACCCGGTGGCGGCGGCCTTGTCGAAGTTGGGAGTCTTCAGCAACGGGTGACCGTTGTAGGCCATGTCGCCCCAGCCCTGGTCGTCAGCCATCACCAGGATGATGTTCGGCTTGCCCGACGCGAACACGGCTTCGGCCATCACGACCAGTACGCCGACAACAGCCAGAAACTGACAAAATTTGCTCATAAATACGTAGGTCAG
>CAUZJR010000051.1:0-18371 GCA_963580005.1 Planctomycetota bacterium | reverse complement strand
ACAGAGCCTGGTCCTCAGGAAACCGACCGGGCTGGAAGACCACGGAGGTGAGACCCGGTTTGCCGTCGATGGCTGGGAATACCGCCTGCTGCACAGCTGGATCAAGAACGGTGCCAAGTCCCGGGCAACGCCAGAGAAGATCGTGGCCCTGGAGGTCACTCCACCGCGGATCGTCTTCGACAAGACAGGCGCCGTCGAGCCATTGCGGATCGAAGTGACCTGGGAAAACGGCGAGCGGGAAGACGTGACCTGCCTGGCCAGGTTCGAAGTCAAGGACGACCAGGTGGCGGAGGTGGCTCGAGGAGGACAGGTCACCTGCCGGGGGCCCGGCGACACTCACGTGCTGGTGATGTACGACAACGCCGTGATCCCGGTTCCGGTGATGATGCCGGTCAGCGGCCTGGCCGGGGATGCGTTTCCCAAGGTGCCCACGCCCACCCCGATCGATGAACTGGTCGTCGGTAAACTGAAGCAGCTGGGGATCGAACCCTCGCCGTTGTGCAGCGACGAAGAGTTCCTGCGTCGAGCCTGCATCGACATCGCCGGTACGTTGCCGCACCACCTCGAGATCGACGCGTTCATCAAGGACGACACGCCCGGGAAACGCGAACAGCTCATCGAACGGTTGCTGGGCTCCGAGGCCTACGCCACGTGGTGGAGCATGTTCCTGACCGACCTGACCGGCAGCAACATTCAGCAGATGGGTTCCACCGACATCAACTGGGCGGCCGCCTCGCAGTGGGAAGCGTGGCTCAAGCGACGCGTTGTCGACAACGATGGTTGGGACAAGATCGCCGCGGGGATGCTGCTGGCATCCAGCCGGCGTCCCGACCAGTCGTATCTCGAGTACACCCAGGAACAGAGCAACTACCTGAGGCGAACCGATCCGGTCGATGCCGCCGGTCTCGACTTCCCGATGCACTACTACTGGTTCCGCAGCGACGCCTCCAAGCCACTCGAACGGGCCCTGTCGTTCGGATACATCTTCCTGGGAGTACGGCTGCAGTGTGCGCAGTGCCACAAGCACCCGTTTGACCGCTGGTCCAAGCAGGACTTCGACCAGTTCACCAACGTCTTCAGCCGCGTCCGTACCGGTTCGGCCCCCGACTCGAGCCGCGACGAACTGAACCTCCGTCATCGACTCGGCGTGCCCATCAAGCTCGACACCGCCGCACTGCGTCGGCAGATGTACATGAGGGTCTTCGCCGAGGGATTGCCGATCCCCTACAAGGAGGTCTACATCCAGCCGCCCGGCCCCAAGCCCTCCCCCGCCAGGCTACTCGGCGGCGAAGAACTCGATATCAACGCCTTCGACGATCCCCGTGAACCCCTGGTCGAATGGCTGCTCCGCAAGGACAACCCCTACTTCGCCCGCGCGTTTGTGAACCGGATCTGGAGCCGCTATTTCGGCCGCGGAATCGTCGATCCTCCCGACGACTTCAACGTCGGCAACCCTCCCTCCAACGCCGCACTGCTCGACTGGCTCGCTCGGGAATTCATCAACCACGGCTACGACATGAAGTGGCTGCACCGCACCATCACGCAAAGCCGCACCTACCAGCTCAGTTCCAGCACCACCGCCACCAACGCCGCTGACACGCGACACTTCAGCCATGCCGGTCTCAGGCGACTGCCGTCCGAGGTCATCGTCGACGGCATCCTGCAGGCCACCGCCAACAATGACGTCAACCGCGACCGACTCTCAAACATGGACCAGCGCCGCATCGGCAAGCACCCCGGCAATCTCTCCAAGACCTCCTTCGACTACGCCCTGGGCGTCTTCGGCAAGCCGACCCGCTCGACCAACTGCGACTGCGAGCGAACCAATCAGCCCACGCTGCTGCAGTCCCTCTACACCCGCAACGACTCGGAAATGCTCGAACGGATCGACCGCGACGACGGCTGGGTCTGCCAGGTGGCTCACAACCTGAAGATCCCGCTGCGCTCGCGAAACGGCAGCGGCCCGCCGGTCCGTGCCCGCGGGTCCGCCCTGGGGAATATCGCCGATGAGATCACTCCCGAGTACCTCACCACACAGGCCTACCTGCGGACCCTGGGCCGCAGGCCCTCTGCGGCCGAGACCGCCCGGTGTCAGACTCACTTTGCCGCGAGCCAGGACCTGGTCGAAGGACTGCAGGACCTGATGTGGGCCCTGCTCAACACCCAGGAATTCCTCACCAACCACTAGGAGCTCGTCTCAACCCCCATCCTGGCCAAGTGCCGAGCTCGAGAACCACTCACATGCCCAAAGCCCCCCTGTCACGCCGCCAGTTGATTCAGGCCGGCCTGTTTTCCACCGCCGGGATGACGATGCCCCTGGCTGCCGGTCGGCTTTTGGCTGATCGCGCCGAGGACCGCACGGCCGACTCGGTGCTGTTCATCAACCTCACCGGTGGCCCGTCGCACCTGGAAACTCTCGACATGAAGCCCGAGGGCCCGGTCGAGCTCCGCGGCGAATTCAAGACGATCCAGACCAAGCTGCCGGGCCTGCAGGCCAGCGAGTACCTGCCCAGGTTCGCCGCGGCGGCCGACCAGTACGCGTTGATCCGCGGCATCAGCCACACCACCGGTGATCATCCCCAGGGACAGCTCTACATCGGCACCGGCAATCGCCCGACACCGGCGCTCAAGTACCCCGCATTGGGATCGATCGTCGCCAAGGAACGGGGCACCGACCCCGCCCTGCCCCCGTTCATATCGGTCCCGCTGACCGACTGGAACGCCGGCTACATGGGCGACTCGTACGCCCCGTTCAACACCAATGTCACGCCCAAGAAGGGCAAGCCGTTCATCGTGCGGGGGATCACGATCCCCGAGGGCGTCTCGGTGGACCGCATCCGCAAGCGATCCAGCCTGCTGGCCGACCTGAACACTCGCTTCAAGAACAGCAAGAACAACCCCCAGCTCACACAGGCCCTCTCGGCCTTCGGCCGACAGGCCGAGGCCATGCAACTCTCGGACAAGACCCGCTCGGCGTTTGACATCGCCGGGGAACCCAAGGCCTACCAGGACCTGTTTGACGATTCGGAATTGAGCCAGAGCCTGCTGCTGGCCACTCGGCTGCTGGGCTTTGGCGTGCCGTTTGTCACCGTCCGCCACACCGGCTGGGACACTCACCTGGACAACTTCAAGGGCCATCGCCGGCTGGTGCCCCAGATCGACAACGGCCTGGCCAGTGCGGTGGCCGGGCTGAAGGCCAAGGGACTGCTCGAGCGGACGCTGGTGGTGGTGATGGGCGAATTCGGGCGGACGCCCAAGATCAACAAGAACGTCGGCCGTGATCATTACCCGCGTGTGAACTTCTGCGTGCTGACCGGGGGAGGCATCAAGCCCGGTCAGGTACTGGGGGCGACCGATGCCGGCGGACAGTCACCGACCGACGGCACCAACTTCAAGCCCGACGACATCGCCGCCACGATCCTGCACACCCTGGGGATCGACCATCACAAGGAGTACTACACGTCCACAAAACGCCCGGTGCTGCTGGTGCCACACGGCCGAGTGATCAACGACGTGCTGGCCTAGCCCGCGGCCCGGGCCCGTTGGGTCGGATGTCGGATCCCCGCCTACACACCGGCACTGCACGTGCTGCTGGGCTCTAGCCAATCACATCAAACACCGGGTCGCCGCCCTGGGCGATGGTGATCGGCCGGCCCTGGCGGTCGTCGACGGTCATGTGCGGGTCGATCCCCATCAGCTGGTAGATCGTCGCCACGAAATCTCGCACCTTCATCGGGTGACTCTCGGGATAAGCCGCCTGCTTGTCGGTCGTGCCGTGCACGTGACCGCGGCGGATGCCGCCCCCGATCATCAGGCTGAACCCGCACTGAGGCCAATGGTCGCGGCCGGCCCGGGCGTTCACCGAAGGAGTCCGTCCCATCTCGCCCATCACGATGATCAGCGTCGAATCGAGCAGCCCGCGGGACTCGAGATCCTCGAGCAACGCCGGGATCACCCGGTCGAGGATCGGGAGATTGAAGTCCTTGAGCATGCCGAAGTTGTTGGTGTGCATGTCGTAGGCGTGGCCGTAGTGCTTGTAGATGTCCTGGTGGACACTCACAAACGGGACCCGTCGCTCGAGCAGGCGGCGGGCGACCATCATCGTCGACCCCCACAGGTTCTCGCCGTAACGGTCCCGGGTCGCCTGAGATTCTTGCGAGAGATCAAAGGCGTCGCGGGTGCGACTGGAGGTGAGCATCTCGAAGGCTCGACGCTGGAACCCGTCGAGCCGATCCACCGTGCGGCTGGCTCGGACCAGCTCGAACTGTTGATCGAGCTGCGAGAGAATCGAGCGGCGGCGTTCGAAACGGTCGGCCGTCATCGCCGGCAACGAATCCAGAGCCGGCATCTTCGGTTCGCCATGGGGCATCACCGGGTAGTAATCATTGGCGGTGGGCTCTTTCTTGAACGTCGGCGACGCCACGGCGAACAGCGGGTCGTACTGGCTGCCGAGGAACCCGCCGTAGGGGCCACCCCGCCGGTAGCTCTGGCCCGAACCGGGGAAGTTCGGCAGGCAGACCGCCGCGGGGAGATCTCGCGAGCCGCGGCCCAGGTACTCGCAAATGGCGCCGATGTCGGGCGGGTCGGTCGGCTGAGCGGGCAATTGAGCGTTGCCGTCGTCCCAGCCGGTCATGATCGCCAGGGGGTCGTGCGAATTGTACTTGTGAGTGACTGTGCGGATCAGTGTCGCCTTGTGCATCCAGCGGGCGATGTTGGGCATGTGCTCGCAAATCTGCACGCCCGGCAACGATGTCGAGATCGGCTTGAACTCGCCACGAATCTTCGCCGGAGCGTCCGGCTTCATGTCGAACATGTCCATGTGAGCCGGACCGCCCAGCAGGTTGAACAGCATCACCGACTTGGCCGGACCTGTTCCCGGCGACGCATCCGCAGCCCGCAACAGCCTCGGAACCGTCATGCTGCCGAACAACGACAGCCCACCCACCTGCATCAGGTCGCGACGAGTGATCCCGTCGCAGAGCCTCTTGCGGCGTCCCAGTACATGCAACATCGAAGAACTCCTATGCGATCCGCTGTCTACTATATCGAATTCTCGTCGCTGGGGGGATTGGTTTTTTTCACCGGCGACTTGCTGACTGCTCAGGAACCGCCGACCGGGGAGCCTGCTGAAGTCGGATTCCAGGTCACATCCGAATCGAAGGGAAACATCGGCCGCGGAATCCGGGTCCAGTCGAACGCCGCCAGGTCCGACTGGGTCATCCCCGGCGTGTCGCAGCGGATCATCGCCCGACGCCAGTCGTCGAAGTACTGGAAGTTGCTGGCGGTCTTGACCACCACAGCCCGGGCCCGGTCGATCTCCAACCCCAGGTGCTCGTACAGCACCGGGTGACAGATCGTGAACCCTGCCTGGGCCATCACGACAATGTGCACAGGACCGGCCTGCAACAGCACCACCCGGCCAATCTCCACACGGCCGCGCTCTCCGGCATCGGCCTCGTGGTTCTCAGAAATCCGGACGACCCGCGCCGAGACCTCGACCGGCTGGCTGAACTGGCTGTCGATCTTGCCACCCAGTGACAGGGTCACCTGGCTACCCACTCCGGCCTCGCAAGCTGCAGCGACACCGTCGGGATCGACGATCGGCACCAGCATCAGGCGATCCGATTCCGGCTGCCCCTCGGCCTGGGCCAGCAGTTCGCGCAGAATCCACGTGCTGTCTCCAGGAGCCCCTCCGTAAACCGAGTCGCCGGTGTCCGAGAGAATCACCAGGCCCTGGTCGTCATGGGCATAGGCCCGCCGTACAGCCTCGCCCACTTCCACCCGCTCGGACCTCCAGAACTCCTCACGCAAACCCCACGCCAACGCCCCCATCTCGGCAGCCAGCTCATCAGCCAAACCGGGGTCATCGGCCGTGTGAACCACAACCGACCAGCCCCCCTCCTGAACATCCAGCCACGGCTGCATCGGGTAGGGCGACACGTCCAACACCTCGGGTCGCTGTTCCAATTCGCGGGCACGGTCAAACCAGGTCTTCATCGGCCCGCCCGACGTCAGGAACTGGTCCTGGGGAGTGATCATCGGGATCTTCCTCCAGCCGATCGCGGGTCGAGGACCGCCGGAGAGCCAATCCAGGAGCAGACGGGCCGTCTTGACGCCGGTGCCCAGCGGGTCGTGAGGCTGAGTCTCGTGCCCCACCAGCAGGTCTGCGTGCTCGACCATCCGCGAGGTGATGTTCGCGTGATGATCCAGAGGCACCGCCAACGGCACTTCCGGCCCGATCACCTCGCGGACCGCCTCGAGCACCGCACCCTCGAGATCATCATCCCGCTCGATGCTGGCCGCCCCGTGCAGAGACAAAAACACCGCGTCCAACTCGCCCGCCTCGCGCAACCGACACAGCAGCATCTCCAGCAGCGTGTCAAAAGTGGAATCCAGGATCCTGGGCCCCGCCCCGGCCCAGGCACGCGCCAATGGCACCACCTCCACCTGCTCCACCTGCTCGGCCTGCTCTTGAAGGACTCTCAGGAACCCGCCCGGCGGTCCGACGCCGGGCAATTCCCGCAGCAACTCGTCGCCCTGGTACAGGCCATACGACTCGAAGGCCTCGAGCCCCATCAGGGCCGGTGTGAAGGTCCCGGTCTCCTGGACGATCTCACCTAGCGCAATCCGCATCGTCAGCCTCCTTGCCTGCTGGTCTCAGCTGTGAAGTCAAATCACTCGCGACAGCACGGCACCATCCGAGAGTGGTACGGGTCGGCCGTCGGGCGAGGGGATGGTCTGGTGCGGGTTGATGCCCAGCAGATGGTAGATCGTCGCCGAGAGGTCCTGGGGTGCCACCGGGTCACGCGACGGGTAGGCGGCCTGTCGATCCGAAGCCCCGTAGACCTGTCCGCCGGGAATCCCGGCACCGGCCAGCAACACGGTGTTGCACGGGGCCCAGTGATCGCGGCCCGCCTTGGCGTTGATCTTGGGCGTTCGGCCAAACTCGGCCAGCCACACGATCAATGTCTCCTCGAGCAACCCTCGCTGCTGCATGTCCTCCAACAGCGCCGAGAAGCCGCGATCGAGGTTGGGCAACAGCGACTTCCTGTGCTTGTTGAAGTTGTCGGCGTGAGTGTCCCAGAAGGCGTCGTCGCGTTCCCAGTTGACCGTCACCAGTCGCACGCCCGATTCGACCAGCCGCCGAGCCAGCAGGCAGCCCTGGCCAAACGGGGTCGAGCCGTAGCGATCTCTCAGTGCCTGAGACTCGGAATCCAGGTCAAACGCACGCCGGGCCGCCGGCGACGTCAACAGGTTCATCGCCTGCTGGTAGTACTCGCCGAGGTCCGCCACCCGTGAGGATCGTTCGATCAGCCGCGACTGGCCGTCGAGCCGGGCGAGCAGTTGCTGGCGATCGAGCAGTCTCTGGGGACGATCGACCGGCGGGAACGGCGAGAAGGACTTGTCGTTGGGATGCTGCGAGATGAACAGCGGGTCGGAGGCCGAACCCAGGAAGCCACCGAAGAAGCCGGGGAAGATGTGATTGTTGGCCGAGACCTGGTTGGCCGGTGCGTTGAGACTGATGCCGTGCGGCAGGCCGCCTCCGGTTCCGCGAGCGGCGACGTGGTTGGCGACCGCACCGAAACAGGGGAAGTCGTCGGCGGCGTTCTGAGGATTGGTGCGAGGCCGACGGTGCCTGACACCGGTCAGCATGTAGTGCATCGCCACGGTGTGCGTGTTGTCGGGGTGCGTGACCGAGCGGAGCTGAGCCAGTTGGTCGGTATGCCGAGCCAGCAACGGCAGGTGCTCGCAGACCTGGATGCCCGGCACGCTCGAGGGAATCGGCGAGAACTCGCTGCGGACCTCAGAGGGCGCATCCGGCTTCATGTCCCAGCTGTCCTGGTGAGCCGGCGCGCCGAACATGAACAGCACGATGCACGACTTGGCACGCCCGAACGAACTGGCCGGCTCGGACACGGCCGAGACCGGTGACGCCAGCAGACCATCCAGTCCCAGACCCAGCGACGACAGTCCGCCCCAACGGATCCACTCGCGCCGCGACAAACCCTCGCACGTTCGCTGCGGTTGGCCGGGAAGGGTCAGCATGCTGAGATTCTTGTTCTTGCAAATCGAAGAAACGCATCCGCTACGCCTACCATATCCGACCACCTGCCCAACTCCAACGTCTTGCCCGCAAGACAGACAAAGACAGGACCCAGCCGATACTCGACAGCACACTCGCAGTTTGCGATATCTGCTCTACCTCAAAAACCTGTTTGCCACGTCGAAGGCCGGCGATACAATTGGTGTTTCTGTCCTCCCACGAGCCGAACCCCAGCACAGCATGTTGCCTCTCGCACTTCACCGCCGCCTGTTCCTGCAGGGCACACTGGGCTCGGCGCTGACGATCGGCTCATCCCGCCTGACCTGTGCCGCGGCCCGTCACGGGCGCGAGTCTCAAAAGAGCGTGATCTTCCTGTGGATGAACGGCGGTCCCAGCCACATCGACATGTGGGACCCCAAGCCGTCAGCTCCCTCGGGAATCCGCAGCCCGTTCGCTCCGATCGCCACCGCCCAACCGGGGATCCAGGTGACCGAGCACCTGCCCGGACACGCGAAGCTGCTCGACCGACTGACCCTGCTGCGTTCGATCGACTGCTCTGACTGCGAGCACGACCCCAACACGGTGATGCAGACGGGCAACCGTGAGGCCAGGAAAGCCAATCCGCGGGCCCATCGGATCCCGGCCATCGGGTCGGTGGTCTCGCGATTCCGAGGTCCCAACCAGCCGGGCCTGCCCTCCTACGTCACATTTCATGTCACAGAGGGCTCGATCGCCCGCGGCGGAGCCCTGGGTCGCCAACACGACCCATTCCACGGCAACCTGGGAGCCGGCCCCTTCCGACGCACCGATCGGCTCACCAACGCGGTGCTGAATCGCCGGCGACGGCTCCTGGGCCAACTCGACCGCTACACCCCCGGCCCCGACCTCGACGGTTCAATCGAAGGCATCTCGCGGTTGCGTGACGAGGCGATCGAGGTGCTGCTGAGTGGTCGGGCGGGAAAGGCCTTCGACCTGGACGCCGAACCCGAATCGGTCCGGCGCAGTTACAACCGCGTGCCCTGGATCGACCAGTTTGGCCGAACCGGCAAGATGAACGACCAGGTGCTGCAGGCTCGACGACTGGTCGAACACGGCGTGCCGTTTGTGACCGTTGTCCTGAGCGGCTATGGCAATTCGGCCACGTGGGACATACACGGCAACCCGATCAAGACGGCCTACGGTGGAGTGGAGACCGGACTGAAGCCGTTGCTCGCCCCGTTTGACCACTTGTTGAGCACGCTGGTGGAGGATCTTCAGGAGCGAGGTCTGCTGGAGGACACCCTGGTGGTCGCCGTGGGCGAATTCGGTCGCAGCCCACGCATCAACAAGAACACTGGTCGAGATCACTGGCCGGCGGTTGGTGGAGGCGTTCTGGCCGGTGGCGGCCTGGCACACGGCCAGACAGTCGGAGCCACCGACCGCCAGGGCGGCAGCATCACGTCGCAGAGACTCAGCCCTGCAGACATCGCCGCCACCATCTACCGCCACCTGGACATCGCTCCAGAGACCACTTACGTCGATGCCGCCGGCCGGCCACGCTTCATCCTCGAATCGGGCAGACCCATCGATGATCTCTAGCTCGAGATCCCATCGCCGCCCACCCACCCCGTTCCGGGCAGCGGCGTGACCGCCTCCAGCCTCTCGGATCGCCGATCCTGGTTGAAAGCGCTCGCAGGCACCCTGCTGGCTCGGTCGCCCGGCCTGGCCGCCCAATCGGCCAAGTCACCGGCCAAGTCACCGGCCAAGTCACCGGCCAAGTCACCGGCCAAGTCACCGGCACTTGATCCGAAATCGGTGGCCCGCTGGCGAGACCACTACGCCGACGAACTCTTCGCCCACGCCCTGCCCTTCTGGGACCGCCATGGAATCGACCACCGGCGAGGCGGATTCCAGTGCAGCCTGGATTACGATGGCCGACAGGTCGACTCGAACAAGTTCCACTGGTACCAGGGCCGGGGGATCTGGGTCTACAGCTACCTGTACAACCACTTCCAGGACCGGTTGTCCGGCCGAGAACACCGCAGGGTGCTGTCGATCGCCCGGAAGGCGGCCGACTTCTGGCTCGAGCAGGGCCCCGACGCGCGAGGCAGGTGGCCCGAGCTGCTCAGCCACGACGGCCGTGTCATCCAGGCATTTCGAGGCGACGTTTACAGCGCGTTCACGACCATCGAAGGCTGCCAGGAACTGGCATTCGCCACCCACGACGACGAACTCCGCGACCGGGCCCTCAAGTGGCTGCGGCAGGCCTTTGTGCAGGTCACCCGACGTGACTACCACGACCCGTATGCCAGGAAACCGGGCTGGCGAGTCCAGGGCATCTGGATCTATGTGCTCAACTGCTGCACCCAGATGCTGTCTCGCTGGGACGACAGGGGGCTGAAGGACATGGCCGACACCTGCATCGAGGCCCTGCTCGAACGACACCACAACCCGGACATTGGACTCAACAACGAGTTCCTGGACCACGACTTCAGGCGGATTCCCGAGGAGTCGACTCGGTGCCTGGTTGGCCACTGCCTGCAGGGTCTCTGGCACGTCGTCAAGGAAGCGCAACGTCGAAAGGACCGCGGCATCGAACGGACCTGCCACGACCGCATCCGCCGACATCTCGACATCGGCTGGGATCACGTGCACGGCGGTCTGTGCGAATGGGTCAACGTCGGACAGTTCGACTACGAATGGGGTCCTCAGAAACTCGGCAGCCAGACGATCCCGCTGAAGATGAAGGGAGAATACAACTACCTGAAGTCCTTCTGGGCACTCAATGAAGTGCTGGTCGCCACGCTGATGACCTACGAATCGACCCGGGCCCCCTGGGCGGCCCGCTACTTCAGTATGGCCCAGGACATCGCCGACCGACACTTCTCTCGACGAGCCCACGGGCAGGCCAGTTATCGGCTGGCCACCGACCGACGCTTCCGCTTCATCCCACGCAGCACTCGACAAGACAACTACCACCCGCTCCGTCGCCTGATGCTCAACCTCAAGATGCTGGAACGCCTGGCCGCTGGCTGACTCGCGTTGTCGGGAAGTGAGTGTTTGTCATGCCGATCGACGTCGATATACTTGTTGGTGCTGCACGCGATCCCGCGTTTCGAGAGTCTACGGTTCATGGCACGTCGTCATTCCAGATACTGCGACGGCATCACCCGCCGAGACGCGATCCGCGCCGGGATGGCGGCCAGCGGTGCCCTGTCACTGCCGGGTATCATGGCACTGCAGGCGGCCAACCGCGGCGACCCCGAAGATCGGTCGCACAACGCGGTCATCTTCGTCTCCATGGGCGGTGGGCCGACACAGCACGAGACCTACGATCCCAAGCCGAAGGCTCCCAGCGAGTACCGTGGCCCGTTCGGAGTGATCGACACCACGCTGCCGGGTGTGCAATTCAGCGAGTTGATGACCCGCCAGTCCCAGGTCGCCGACCGCTTGGCCCTGGTCCGATCGGTCCATCACCAAACCGGCAGCCACACCGTGGGCAGTCACCTGGTGCAGACCGGCTACTATCTGCGGAACGCATCGAGCACCGACAACGACATGCCGTGTATCGGATCGGTCATCGCCCGGGTCCGGGGCGCCAACGATCCGGCGATGCCGCCGTTCGTCTCGATCCCCTCCTCGATGCGGTATGGCCGAGCGGCGTGGTTCGGCAAGTCCTTCAACCCGTTCGAGACCGGTGGCAAGTTGACGTCCGAGGACTTCCAGGTCCCCAACCTCGAGTTGATCCAGGGGATCAGCACGTCGCGGCTGAGTGACCGGCGTCGCTTGCTGGCCGGCTTCGACGCCACCCGCCGCATCCTCGACAACCGCGGCTTCGCCACCGCCCAGGACGAGTTCACTCGACAGGCCTACCGCATGATCACCACCTCGGGGGTGAGAGACGCGTTTGACCTGAAACGCGAGTCTGCTGCGACCCGCGACCTGTACGGTGACAACGAGTTTGGCCAGGGCCTGCTGCTGGCGAGACGGCTGGCCGAGAGAGGTGTGCCGTTTGTGACCGTCGGTTCTGGAGGCTGGGACAACCACGGCCAGAAAGTCTGTGGCTTCACGCTCGAACAGAGCCTCAATAAACGCGGCCCGAACTTCGACCGCGGCGTGGCCGCCCTGGTGAGCGACCTGTACCAGAGTGGCCTCGATCGCCGGATCCTACTGGTCTGCATGGGTGAGTTCGGTCGCACGCCAAAGGTCAACAGCGAAGCGGGCCGGGACCACTGGGGCGCTGTGATGACCGTGCTGCTCTCCGGCGGTGGACTCGAGGTCGGACAGGTCGTCGGAGCTTCAGACTCCAAGGGCGGCTACCCGATCGAAGCTCCCTATGGACCCAACAGCGTGCTGGCGATGATCTACCGACACCTGGGCATCGACCCGTCGCTGAAGTTCCCCGACCCCGGGGGCCGGCCGCGACACGTGCTCGAAGATCGCCGCTTGATCCGTGAATTGATCTAGCGCACAGCACAAGGCTGCTGGCTACTTGCCGGTGAGCCACGCCAGGTTGAAGCGGACCAGCTTGATCGACTTGTAGTTGTCGCCCTCGTAGACCAGCAGCACGTCGCCGTCGCGGTTGGTCGTCATGTCCGAATATGCCGCCGGGCCGACCTCGGCCACCCGCGAGACCGGCCAGCTCTTCGCCTCGTCGCGACTCAATCGCACAGTCAGCACCCGACGCGAGCCGGTGTCGGCCGGATGAGCCACCACGATCGCCCGCTTACCCACCCGCACCATGCTGCCCTGGCAACTCCGCTCGGGCATCCCCGCGTGATGAGCGATCGGTGACCAGCTGGCACCGCCGTCGGAACTGAAACAGTAGGCTCGCAGCTTCTTCCCATGACGACTGCGAGCATTCATATACAGCCGCCCGTCAGACAACTCGACCACCTCGCACTCGTCCGACTGATCGACCGTCGCCGGCTTGCCATGCTGCCAGGTCTTGCCGGCATCGTCGCTGAAAAACGCATAAGACAGCTGTCGGCGACCAAAGGGCACGTCCTTTTCAATCCCCGACCAGGCCGGAATCACCAGCCGGCCGGCGTGGCGACCATGCCGCAACTGGATCCCGTGACCCGGACCAGGCCCCACCCAGCCCCACTCACCGGGCAACACGCTGCGGGTGATGTCTGTGGGCCTGGACCATGTCTTGCCACCGTCGGTGCTGTTGCTCAACAGCACCTGCTTGTTGTCCCTGGAAAACGGCAGCCAGATCGTGCCGGTCCTGCGATCGAGCACCGGACAGGGGTTGCCCATCGTGTGTGTCCCATCGTCAAAGAGCACCTTCAGCGGCCCCCAGCTCGCACCCCCGTCATCGCTGCGCTTCATCACCAGGTCGATGTTGCCGTGGTCGCGGCCGTTGTCGCGACGTGACTCGCAAAAGACCAGGATCGCTCCCTTGCGATTGGTCACCGCCGCGGGAATCCGAAACGTGTGCGTCTTGTCGGTGCCGGAACGGAACAGCACCTGCTGACCAAACACCGGAGCCTCGCCGGCCGAGACCATCGTGGAGACAGACAACCAGGCCAGCAGGGCCAGCAGGCGACGCACAGCGTGATGTGTGGTATTCATGCCAATCATCATCACGTGACGAGCGGGATTTTGCGAACCCGCCGAGGTCCGCGCCACCGGCCCTGCCCCGCTTCTCTGAGCCCGCGATGGCCGAAAGGGCGTTTCGCTGTCGATGAGATTGAAGTAGGCTGAGTGTCGAACCCGAGACGAGTGAGACCGATGGCACGCACGACATCCGGTAGCCCCGCCTGCCCGCCACACGTGTCGACCCGCCGGCAGCTGCTGCAGGCCGGCTCGATCGGCCTGATGGGCCTGGGCATGTCCGATCTCGCCGCAATGCGGGCCGCCGCGGCCGGCACCCCGGTCTCCCAACCCCGGTCCGTGATCTTCATCTTCCTGACCGGAGGTGCCTCTCAACACGACACCTTCGACATGAAGCCCGAGGGGCCCAGCGAGTACCGCGGCGAGTTTTCTCCGATCCAGACAGCCACCCCGGGCATCGAGATCTGCGAGCACTTTCCCCGGCTGGCGCGGCAGAGTGATCGCTGGAGCCTGGTGCGGTCGCTGAGCCATCCGGACAACGGGCACCAGACGGGCACCTACATCATGCTGACCGGTCGACAGGACCGGACACCGTTCCGATCGAGTCAACCTCACGGGAACGACTGGCCGTCGATCGCCGCGGTGGCCGGAGCCATGACCGATGCCCGCAGCAACCTGGCCAACGCCATCGTGCTGCCCGAAAAAGTCGTCCACAGCCAGCAGGGTGTCTTCCCCGGCCAGTTTGCAGGCAAGCTGGGAGCACGCCACGAACCGTGGTTCCTGGACATGACCGACAAGCCCCACGGCTACCACGCCTTCTCGGGTGCTTTCCCCGGCTACCTCTACAACCTGCACCGGGGCAACCACTCGGACCGCGACAACTGGCGATTCTCGGTCCCCAACATCTCGCTGCCCGAAGGAGTGTTCGCTCCACGGTTCCGTCGCCGGGTGGCGCTGCTGAATGTGGTCGAGCGGCAGCAAGCTCAACTCGAAAACGCCGCCGCCTCGGCCGACTACGACCGGGCCCGCCAGGGAGTCGTCTCGCTGCTGGCCGACCCGCGTGTTCGCGACGCGTTCGACGTCCGCCACTCCGATCCCAAGACACTCGCTCGCTACGGCAACAACTCCTTCGGCTGGTCGCTGCTGATGGCACGTCGGCTGGTCTCCCTGGGAGTCAACCTCGTCCAGGTCAACCTCGGCAACATGGGCACCTGGGACCTGCACGGCAACGCCTTTCCGCTGGCCCGGGACT
This sequence comes from Planctomycetota bacterium, assembly GCA_963580005.1. Lineage (GTDB taxonomy): Bacteria > Planctomycetota > Planctomycetia > Planctomycetales > Planctomycetaceae > UBA8437. The sequence continues at coordinate 3,537 of CAUZJR010000051.1, read as the reverse complement.
TCCTGTTCCCACCCACCGACCTGGCCATCTCGGCCCTGTTCGATGACCTCGCCGAATCGGGGCAGCTCGAGGAGACGATGGTGGTGATCGCCGGCGAGTTTGGTCGAACGCCGCGGATCTTCAACGGAGCCACCAGTGTCTACAAGACCGTCGGCCGCGGCCACTGGGGTCCCTGCCAGACGGTGATGATCGGCGGAGGCGGCGTGGCGGGAGGGCGGGTGATCGGATCCACCGACAAGAGCGGAGCCTATCCGGCCTCCGACAAGCAGACACCCGAGAGCTTCGCGTCGACGATCTACCACGCCCTGGGTATCCCTCACACCGCCGACTGGCACGATGCCGCCGATCGCCCCTACCCGGTCTACCGGGCCGAACCGATCGACGGGCTGTTTGCCTAGGCAGGCCGGGACTGTCGGCGAGGACGTCGGGCGGGTATCTTGCTGCGATCCTGTTCTCGAACCCACTGGTCTTTCCATGCGCCGACTCGTGCTGCTGTTCGCCGTCACCGCCAGCCTGGCCTGCCCTGCCCCGGCCCGATCCCAGGACCGGCTGCTCCGAGTCGGGACCGCTGTGGCAGTGCGCCCGATCAAGCACTCATCGGCCGACTGGCCCTGGTGGCGAGGTCCGGCTCGCAACGGCGTGGCAGCCTCGGGCCAGACGCCACCGGTGACCTGGAGCGAATCGAAGAACGTGGCCTGGAAGGTCGCGATCCCCGGTCGTGGACATGGATCACCCGCGGTGCTGGGACCCCACGTCTTCATGACCGCCGCCAACCATGAGGCCCAGACCCAGAGCGTCTTTTGCTTCGACCGAAAAACAGGACGCAAGGTCTGGGAGACCGTTGTGCACAAAGGGCCGCTGGAGAAACGAGGCAACAAGAAGAGCAGCCAGGCCAGCTGCACGCCGGCGTGCGACGGACACAAGGTCTACGTCAATTTCCTCCACAAAGGCGCCGTCGTCACCTCCGCCCTGGATCTCGACGGACGCATCGCCTGGCAGACCAGCGTGACCCGCTACCAGACTCACCAGGGCTTCAGCTCATCACCCTGCCTCTTCGGTGACCTGGTGATCGTCTCGGCGGATAACCGTGGCGGAGGTGCCGTGGTGGCGATGTCTCGAGAAACCGGCCAGGTGGCCTGGAAGCAGCAACGGCCCAGGAAGGCCAACTACACCTCGCCGATCGTCTTCAAGGTCGCCGGCCGCGACCAGGCCCTGATGGTCGGTACCAACCTCGTCTCCTCCTACGACCCCCGCTCGGGCAAGAAGCTGTGGGAAATCGAGGGGGCGACAACCGAGTGCGTGACGTCGGTGGTGACCGATGGGACGCGGATCTTTACCAGCGGTGGCTATCCCCGCAACCACGTGCAGGCCGTGCTGGCCGACGGCAGCGGCAAGACCGCCTGGCAGAACACCCAAAGAGTCTATGTCCCCTCGATGGTCGCCCACGACGGAACTCTTTATGCCGTGCTCGATGCCGGCATCGCCATCGCCTGGGACACCACCACCGGCAAGACGCTCTGGAAAAAACGCCTCGGAGGTACCTTCACCTCCTCGCTGGTCCTCGCCGCCGGAAACCTCTACGCCACAGACGAATCGGGCCTGACCACCGTGTTTGCCGCCAGCCGCCAGGGACTGGACATCAAGGCCAGGAACCGGCTGGGACAGCAGACCTACTCGTCGATGGCCATCTGCGGCGGACGGGTCTTTCACCGGGTCGCCAGCATGGATGGGTCCCGGCACGAATGGCTGTACTGCCTGGGCCAGTAGCCGGACCAGTAGCCGGGGCGGAATCCGAGCAACAAAACTGGCTCCCATTGCCCCCGCGGTTCGATTCAGTCAATAATGGAATGCATCGGGAAAGGCGAATGCGTCTTTCCCGATCCGGCCCAGGGATCGGGTCCGGGAGGCATGGAACCAGGACGCCCAGAGACGCATGGTCATGATCAATCGACGCGACATCTTGCAGATTGGCGGTTCGTCCTTCTTCGGACTGGGCCTCTCCTCGGTGCTGGCCAACCAGGCCCGCGCCGCGTTGAAGACACCGCGGGTGAAGTCCGTCGTGCTGGTGTTTCTGCCCGGTGGCGGCAGCCACATCGACATGTGGGATCCCAAGCCCGAGGCATCCGCGGCCAAGGGCGAATTCGAGCCGATCGCGACCAGGCTCCCCGGGATCCAGTTCTCCGACAAGATGGTCAAGATGGCCCAGCGGGCCGACATGATCTCGATCGTCCGCTCGATGCACCACGGCGACAACCGCCACCTCTCCGGCTCGCACAATGCTCTGACCGGCTACGTCCAGCCCGACACCGGCAGCTCGAACCAGGACAAGTCCCTGAAACGGTCCGACTGGCCCTGCTACGGCGGCGGAGTGTCGATGCTGAGACCTCGGGCCGACGGACTGCCCAGCCAGGTCACCGTGCCCAACCCGCTGATCGAGGGCGTGCTGGTCTGGCCCGGACAGCACTCCGGGTTCCTCGGACCCAAGCACGACCCCTTCGTGCTCAACAGCGATCCGAACAACAAGGACTACAAGGTCAATGACCTCTCACTGCTCGATGGACTCAGCACCAGCCGACTCGACGACCGACGCAAGCTGCTGAAGACCATCGACGAACAGCAACGGGGCATCGACGAGTCGCCCAAGGGGATCAAGTACACCAGCGAGCAGCAGGCCGCCTTCTCGATGATCTCGTCGGGGAAGCTCAAGGGAGCCCTCGACGTCAACGCCGAGAGTGCCGAGACGCGGGACCGCTACGGACGACACAAGTACGGCCAGACTCTGCTGCTGGCTCGGCGACTGGTCGAAATGGAAATCCCCGTGGTCCAGGCCAGCATGGGACACGTGCAGATGTGGGATACCCACGTGAACCACTTCCCTCGCCTGAGAACCATGCTGCCGGCACTCGACAACGGACTCAGCGCACTGCTCGATGATCTCAAGGACCGAGGACTGCTCGAGACCACGCTGGTGATCTGCGTCGGCGAGTTTGGCCGTACGCCGACGATTTCACCGCTGCCCAAACAGAAAGTCCCCGGCCGTCACCACTGGGCCGCAGTCTACTCGGCCCTGTTCGCCGGCGGTGGGACGCTGCCTGGCCAGATCATCGGTGCCAGCGACAACATCGGTGGTCACCCGATCACCACGCCCTATCACCCCAACGACATGGGCGCCACGATCTACGACTCGCTGGGCATCGACCCGACAACCACCGTCGACGATCGCCTCGGACGACCGGTCCATCTCAACACCGGCCACGTCATGGACGTGCTCTACAGCGGCGTCGCCTGATCCGGTCTGACTGATCCGGTCTGCCTGATCCGGTCTGCCTGATCCGGTCTGACTGATCCGGTCTGACTGATCCGGTCTGACTGATCCGGTCTGACTGATCCGGTCTGACTGATCCGGTCTGACTGATCCGGTCTGACTGATCCGGTCTGACTGATCCGGTCTGACTGATCCGGTCTGCTGATCGGTCGAAGTGGCCCGGCTGTTGTACTTTGCAACACCGATGAGGTGGGCTGTTGCAAATCGCCACG
>CAUZJR010000050.1:0-18416 GCA_963580005.1 Planctomycetota bacterium | reverse complement strand
TCGAGGCGGGACACAACGGCTACAGCCCCTCGCCAGGGATCGCGCCGCTGCGCGAGGCTCTGCAGGAACGCGTCGATGAGCTCTACCAGCACGACGACCGACGCGTGATGGTCACCAGCGGGACCAGCGGCGGGCTGGTGCTGGCGCTCTTGAGCCTGGTGCAGCCCGGCGACGAGGTGATCCTGTTCGACCCCGGCTTCATGATGTACCGGCACCTGGTCAACCTGGCCGGTGGCACACCTGTCACCATCGAGACCTATCCCGACTTCGCCGTCGATGTCGACCACGTCGCCGATGCGATCACCGACCGGACCAAGGCGATCGTCTACAACTCGCCGGGCAATCCCACCGGTGCCATGGACGCAGAGAGCACGATCGACGACCTGGCGCGGCTGGCCGACCGGCACCAGGTCGCGCTGATCAGCGACGAGATCTACAGCCGGTTCTGCTACGACCTCCCGTTCCACTCACCCGCTGAGGCCAATCCCCGCACGCTGGTGATCGACGGATTCAGCAAGTCGCACTCGATGACCGGCTGGAGACTCGGGTTCGCTCACGGACCCGCCGAGATCATCGACCAGATGATCAAGCTCCAGCAGTTCACCTTCGTCTGTGCCCCGCACCCGGTTCAATGGGCCGGACTGGCAGCGATGGAGGTCGAAGTCGGTGCTCACGTCGAGGACTACCGAACCAAGCGTGACCGGCTTGTCGAAAAACTGGCAGGGCACTTCGGCATCGGTGGCGGAGCAGGTGCCTTCTACCTGTTCCTGGAACCGCCCGGCGGCAACGGAAGCGAATTCGTCGATCGGGCGATCAGAAACGGTCTGCTGATTATCCCCGGATCGGTCTTCAGCCAAAGAGACTCACACATCCGAGTCTCGTTTGCCGTCGACGACAAGACTCTCGACGCCGGAGCCGAACTCCTGATCAGCCTGGCCACCGGTTCGAGAGCATGACCGCCCGCACCCGCGGCCTCTAGGGCAACTCCTCCAGCCGCACCCTCACCCGCCGCAGCCTCAGCCGAGCCACCGGCTGGCCGGCCGGCTGCAAGTTCGCGTCCAGGCCGAGGAATCCTTCAAGCCTTCCCGGGACGTCCTGATCGACCAGGGCCTGCCCATTGAGCCTGACGGTGACGTGGTTCCCGCGTACGACCAGCTCGAGTCGGTCCCACCCCAGCGGATTCCTCGACGGAGCACGCCTGGGGCCTGCCACGATCTTTCGTGATCCCCGGTGAAACAGCTGGCAGAACCGGGCTGGAGCAAGTTCCAACTGCAACCCGTCAAACCCGCCGCTTTGAGGACCACCGATCAACAGCGACCCGGTCGTCGTGTCCACCGACAGTCGAGCTCGCAGCCGGAAGTCCTTCAACGCCTTCGACTTGTCCCAGAACCCGCTGGCCCCCTCCCGCGAGGCCGACTCGAGACGGATGTCACCTCCGGAAATCGTCCACAGGCTCCGGCCTCGATCCTCCAGGTCGTCCCCCGTCTCGCTGCCGTGCCGCACGAAACTCAGTTTCGCCGCGTCGCGGAACAGGGACTCGAAGCGGAGTCGTTTCAGGTGGTTTCCCAGCCCTCCCAGCGCAACCTTGCCCTTGGGAGTCAATTTCAACGGCATGTTCTTCTCGCCGGTGTTCTCGGCGGAGACCTGTCCCAGCAACCCGGTCGCGGTGGTGATCCAGGCCACCTCCCGGGCATCACCGCGAACGCAGCCGGTGGCCAATCCCAGCAACTTGCGTGCATCGAGCAACCTGCCCGAGTTGACCGCCGCCACGAAGACCCTCAACGCCTCCTCGGCAATCTCGGCACGCGCGGCGGGATCGAGATTCTTGAGATTGAGGACGGCGAATGACTTCAGCGTGACATCGACCGGGTCGATCCTGAACCGCTGCCGCCAGGCCCTGGCGACTTCCAACGCCACCGCCGTGTGTCGGCCGCGGACCGCGGTCTCGTGAGCCAGCTCGAACAGCGCGAACGCCCGCGGCGAATCACCGGTCTCGCCGGCCTGCTCGACGATGTCCATCGATAGTCTCGAACGAGCCAGCGGGGTACGGGCCTGGGTCAACAGCGGCCGGTAGACATCTCGCACGTCGGCGGTAGCCGAGGTGCGAGCCGCTTGAGTCGGAACCGGCTCGCCTCGTGCGGTGACTCGAGGTGGCCTCACGTCCAGCAGCAACAGCCGCTCATCAAACAATTCGTCGTTCGCCGCCGATGCCACGCGGACCCGGAATCTCCAGGCCCGCGGCGCCTGGGTCGCCTTGGGCGCCCAGGTGAAAATCCCGCTCCGAGCGTCGATTGATGCCCCGGTGGGGACCTGGCCCTGCAGGCTGAAGCGGACCGCGCCGGGAGGCTCGTCCGGATCGTCGGCCCGGATCCGCATCCTCAGACGCTGACCCACTCGCATCGACAGGCTCGGGATCGCCCGCAATCGCGGCGATTGATCCACCTCGACCACCTTGACCACCAGGACCGACTCGGCCCGCTGTCGTACCGGGTCGGTCACCTCCGAATCATAAGCCGTCGCCTGCACCGTCACCCGGAACTCGCCGGGTCCATGACGCTCCGTCGGTGTCCAGCTCAGTCGGCCCGTGAGTCGATCGACCACCATCCCCGGAGGGGCGTCGTTGCCCAGGGTGTACTCGATCCGGTTGGCCGGGCGATCAGGATCCGTCGCGGCCAGTTGCACCGTCAATTCCACCAGCTCGTCGACCTGTACCGTCCCGGCTGATTCGAGATGCGGCGGCCGGTCGACCTCGCAGACCCGCAACACCGCCTCGGCCACCGGGCTCCAACTCGCAGCCGACCCGTCGCGACTCTCGACCACAACCGTGTGCAAGCCCGGCCCGTGAATCTCCGCGGGAGTCCAACTCAAGGTCCCACCACGGTCCACAGCCACACCCTCGGGACCACCCGGCCGGATCCGGAATTCCAGATTCGGGTCTCCCAGCCGATTCGCGAGCGGGTGAGTCAGGTCCAGCAACTCGAGTTCGAAGGGCTGCTGCTCGTCGATGACCTGCTCGGGATGCTTGACCACGCTTGGGCCCGGCTTCGCGGCGGGGACCGATCCGGCCGCCGCAACACCGTCACCCGGCAGCGGATCGGGAGTGACCAGGACCCGCCACAGCACCACCAGCCCCAACACCAGCACCACCGCAACACCGGCCACCAGCCGCTTCCACCGCACCGAAGACACCGCAACCGACACCGCAGCCGACCCCGCAGCAGCCTCATCGGTTGCCGGCTGATGGGCCGGTCGGACCGAATCGAGGAACTGTTCGAGACTGGCGCCGGCGACCTGGGTCGGTTGTTCGGTGGCGTCCGAGAGTGTCAGCGAGGTGGCCGGTTCGACCGACTGGGACGACTCGACCTCGAACCGCGTCGGTGGCACGGCGAATTCCGAGAGCGCCTCGACCACCTCGGCAGGATGCTCGTACCGCTCGGCCACGTCCCGCCTCAGCATCCGGGCAACGATGATCTCGAGGCCCTCAGGGAAATCGGGGTCGAGCGATCTGAGCATCGGGGCTTCGAGGGTGGTCCGGACCATCAGTGTCTGGAACGGGTTCTCGCCCTGGAAGGGTGGTGACCCGATCAGGAAGCGAAACAGGGTGCAGCCCAGGCTGTAGATGTCGCCACGGATGTCGACCGCCTTGGTGTCCCAGGCCTGCTCGGGCGACATGTAGTCGGGAGTCCCCATCATCTGGCCGGTCTTGGTCAGGCTGCCGTCGGTCTGGTCGGCCCCCGAGAAGCGGGCCAGTCCCATGTCGAGAATCTTGACCTGGGGCTGATCGTGGGCGGTCCAGGTCAGCATCAGGTTGGATGGCTTGAGATCGCGATGCACCAGGCCTCTGTGGTGAGCCGCCGCAAGCCCCTCGGCCGCCTGCCGTATGAACTCGCACGCCTCGCCCACCTCCAGCCGACCCCGGCGCTCGGCCACCGAAGCCAGGTCGGCTCCGTCGACGAATTCCATCACCAGGAAATGGTTCTCGCCGACACTCTCGGCATCGATGGCCCGCACCACGTTGGGATGATCGATTGCGGCGGCCGCCTGGATTTCCTGCTGGAAGCGAGCCACGTGCTTGGGACTCTTGACCAGCCGCTTGGCCATCACCTTCACCGCGACCACGCGACCCATCATCACGTGCTCGGCCTTGAAGACCGTCCCCATCCCGCCTCGGCCCAACAAATCGAGCAGGCGGTAGTTGCCCAGCTGGAAGGCGTCGCGGCCCGAGAGCAGCATTTGCAGCTGCCAGCCGGTCAACTGGCCACGCCGGACCAGCTTGCGTCCCAGCGGCTCCACCTGCACGGCGTCCCGGACCGGGTCGATCTCGGCCTCGAGCGCATCGAGGTCATCTCGCGTCAGCAGATCGCTGCGTTGGAGCCGTTCGAGGAATTCGCCGAGTTCAATCGTGGGCATGAGCCGGCCATCGCAACAGGTGCGTCATTGGGACACGGACCGACCGCTCCACCCCGCGTCCCCGTCGTGCCGGCCCGCCCACCAGCAGCGTTCTGCCCTCAGAGTAATACGGCGTCACGAGGCGCCGCAAGACCCAATCAACCCGGCCCAATCAATCTCCGTAGCGAGCCCCTCCCGAAGCGGACGACTTGTTCAGACGGTTATGGCAATGCAACGCCTCGAGCACGAACTCGGCGACGCTGGCCCGAAGCTGCTGCCGCAACGATCCGTCGTCGGGATCGAGGTCGGGGTCGAGCCGCGAGCTGAGTTCGTCGAGCCGATCAACGAACCCGGGAACCGCCGCCAGGCCCTCCAGCAGCTCATCCGCCGCCACGCCATCACCCACGGCCACCGGTTCACCCGTCTCGAAGTACTCGAGCAGTTCCCCAAACTGCCTCGCCTTCAATTCGGCATCAAACACGTTGCGAACCGCCTCCTCGGTCAGCCGCAGCACCAGCGAGTCCTCCTCGCCCGGCTCCTCGCTCATCGTCAACTCCATCTTGCCCCGCGAGCTGGACCTCACGGCAGCCAGGTCGCTGACCCGCACGACGGCGGTCTGCTGTCCGAGCACCGCGGCTCGACGTTCGGCGCTGGAGACAGCGTTCTCCATGTTCGCCATCGACATCCGCACGCTGACGCCCGACTGCTGGTTGACGTGAGGGCTGCTGCGAGCCAGCCTCGCGATCTCCTCGACCACCTGCTTGATCCAGCCCGGCACCAAGACCTCGATCGCTCCCCCACGACGCACCCACGCGTTCTCCTCGGTGATCCTCACACCAATCTCCCGCGTCAGCGGGTAGTGAGTGCGGACCACGCTGCCGATGCGGTCCTTCAGCGGAGTCACCAGCCGGCCGCGGTTGGTGTAGTCCTCGGGGTTCGCACTGAAGACCATGCAGAGATCCAGTTCGAGACGTACCGGGAAGCCGCGGATCTGCACGTCACGCTCTTCGAGCACGTTGAAGAGGCCGACCTGGATCTTGGGACTCAGGTCGGGCAACTCGTTCATGCAGAAGATGCCGCGGTGGCTGCGGGGCACCAACCCGAAGTGCAGCACGTCTTCGCTCGAGAGATGCTTGCCCTCGGCGTGCTTGATCAGGTCGATCTCGCCAATCAAATCCGCGATGGTCACGTCCGGAGTCGCCAGCTTCTCGTTGTAACGATCCTGCCGACCGATCCACTCCACCGCACACCCATCACCCTCGACCGCAATCCGCTCGCGGGCAAACTTCGAGATCGGCCGCAACGGATCGTCGTGCATCTCCGAACCAGCCACCACCGGGATCGCCTCGTCCAGCAACTCGACCAGCATCCTCAGCATCCGCGTCTTGCCCTGTCCACGCAGGCCCAGGAACAGCATGTCGTGCCGCGAGAGGATCGCGTTTTGGACCTGGGGGATCACCGTCTCGTCGAAGCCCAGGATGCCGGGAAACAACTCCTCGCCAACGGCCAAACGACTCAACAGGTTGCCACGCATCTCATCCTTGACACTCCGCGACGTGTAGCCGGAGTCTCTGAGCGCGCCGAGAGTGCTGGGGAGTTCGGTCATGGGACGAGAGGTATGCCTTGGATCGGGTGGGAATCTGGTGGGAATCGGGCGGGAACTGTCGCTGCAGTCTAGCCATCGCCGCTGCGTCGAGAAACCAAAGCGATCGAGAGGGGCTTGGCAGGCATTCGAGACGGGAACTATGATCGATGGTGACCCCCGGGCCAGAATTGCTGCTTCATGACAGAGACTCCCGACGTAGAACCGCCCTCGGATCCGACCGGCGACACCGCGCCACTGGGTCCGCCCACCGACGACAGTGGGTTTCAGGTCGAGCCGCCCGCGGCAGCCGCAGCCAACACCGCAGCCGACCCCGCCGACTTGGGTGGCTCGGTGCTCGGCGAATTCCACCTGCTGCGAGTGCTCGGCAGCGGCGGCATGGCCAATGTCTACCTCGCCGAACAGACCTCGCTCAAACGCAAAGTCGCACTCAAGGTGCTCAGGCCCGACCTGCTCGCCGACGACACCTACCTCGAACGATTCGCCCGGGAAGCCACCGCCGCCGCGGGACTCAATAACAACAACATCGTGCAGGTCTTCGCTGTCGGCGAGCAGGACGGTCTGCACTACATCGCCCAGGAATACGTCCAGGGGGTTAATCTCCGAGAATTCCTCGCTCGCAAGGGCCCGCCCGAGGCCGGCGTGGCGGTGCACATCATCCGGCAGGTCGCCCTGGCACTCAAGTCTGCTGCCGAAGCCGGCATCGTGCATCGAGACATCAAGCCCGAGAACATCCTGCTGACCCGGCAGGGCGTCGTAAAAGTCACCGACTTCGGACTCGCACAACTGAACCGCGAAGCCGAAAACACCAGCCTGACACTGACCCAGGCCGGGACCACAATGGGGACGCCGTTGTACATGAGTCCCGAGCAGGTCAACGGGTCGCGGGTTGACCACCGCAGCGATATCTACTCGCTCGGAGTCACCTGCTACCACCTGCTGGCCGGCCGGCCCCCGTTCCGAGGCGAGACTGCGATCAGCGTGGCCGTGCAGCACGTCAACAAACACCCCGAATCACTCGGCCAACAGCGGACCGACCTGCCAAGACGGCTGTGTGAACTGGTCCATCGCATGATGGCCAAGAAGCCCGAGGACCGACTCGACAGTGCCTCGGTGCTGCTCGATGAACTCGACGCACTGCAGAGGCGGCTCACCGGAGTCCGCGGCGGGAGCGAGGCCGACTGGATCGACTACGAACCCCCCATGAGCGTCTGGTCCAGGCTCCTCGGAGCCCTTCCGGAAATCGACTGGCGCAGACAGCGGCAGCTCGTGACCTGGCCGGCCGCCTGCATGGGGATCGCCCTGTTGGCCGGCGGCTTCTCGCTGCTGGCCCGGCCTCCAGGTCCGCTCGAATCCGATCCCAATCAGCAAAGCCATGTGCCTCGTGAAGCCGAAGTCGAAAAACAGTACTTCTACGCGATGATGGTCGACTCGGCCGAAGCCTGGCAGGCCGTCATCGACCTGCACCCCGATGAAACACTGTTCGTCAACCGCGCCAAGAACCGCCTGGCGATGCATCACCTCAGGAACCTCAAGATCGATGACGCCCGGCCGATCTTCGAGGAGCTGGTGCTGGCCGGAGAGACCGAGCCCGACCTCGTGGCCAGCGGCCTGGCCGGCCGCGCCGTCATCGCCAGCTACGACGGTCATTACGAGGAGTCCCAGGAGGTGATTGCCGAGAGACTGTTGCCGCTGCGAGAGTATCTCTCGCTGGACATGGAACGACTGATCCGCAACACGATCACCCGCAACCGCGAGCGGTCCGAGCTGGAGATCCGGCAGGGCTTCGAGGATTTCTTTCGCCACGCCGAGACCGACGACGACTCCTCTGCGAATTGACCACCTCGGCAAAGCCCCCGTATGATGACTGTGGGATTCAGTCGACCCCCACGGCAAGGTCGCCGGACCAACGGGAAGCTCAGACGTGGCCTATCTCACCACCCAGCACGTCAGCTCGCCGTGGAGCCTGCTCGAACTCGACGACGAACGAACGGTCTTCGGTCGGCATCCCAGTAGCCACATCGTGCTCGACAACGAAGCCGTCAGCCGACACCACGCCCAGATCCTCGAAAGCCACGGCCACTTCTTTCTCGAGGACCTGAAGAGCCGCAACGGCACCCTGGTCAACGGACAAGCGGTCCAGCAGCCGATCGAGCTCCACGAAAACGACTCGATCACGCTGTGCGAGTTCGAGTTCCACTTCCACCAGGAACGCCCCGACCCCTCGGCACCCGACACTCAACCGGCCTCCGTCCTGGAACACGACAGCCAGAGCAGCCGGTACTTTGCAGTCGGAGTCGAACCCGTCGACGACGACGCCAACTCCTCCTCGATCCTCACCAAGCTCAGCATGACCTCGACCGGCCCCGACCATATCGTGGCCGACCCCGAAGCCAAACTGTACGCGGTGCTCGAGATTTCCAAGAGCCTCGGGCAGGTGCTCGAACTCGACGAAGTCCTCACCAGGATGCTCGATGGACTCTTCGAGATCTACGCCCAGGCCGAGGAAGGGTTCGTGCTGCTGCGGGAAGAGAGCGGCAACAACCCGGTGATCCGAGCCACACGCCACCGCTCCGGAGCCTCCGACCGTACCCCCTCGATCAGCCTGACCATCGTCCGCGAAGCGATGAACAGCGGCGAGGCGATTCTCAGCGCCGACGCGATGGGAGACAACCGGTTCCAGGGCAGCCAGAGCATCGCGGGGATGCGGCTGAGATCGATGATGTGCGCGCCGCTGATGGGACTCGATGGCCAGGCTCTGGGCCTGGTGCAGTTGGCCAGCCGGGACGTGACGCTGCCGTTTGTCGAGAGTGACCTCGATGTCCTGATCGGAGTCGCCACCCAGGGAGCACTCGCAATCGAAAACGCCTCGCTGCACGCCGAGGTGCTCAAGCAACGAGACCTCGAACGTGAACTCGATTTCGCCACTCAGGTCCAACTCGGGTTCCTGCCCAACAAGAGACCGCTGGCCGAGGGCTTCGAGTTCTGCGACTACTACGAGGCCGCTCATCGCGTCGGTGGCGATTACTTCGACTACATCGAACTGCCCGGTGGACGCGTCGCCGTCGCCGTCGCCGACGTCGCCGGCAAGGGCATACCCGCCGCCTTGCTGATGGCCCGACTCTACTCCGCCACACGCTACCACCTGCTCAGCCAACCCGACCTCGGCATGGCACTCTCGGACCTCAACCGCGATATCTCCACCAGCGGACTCGGACATCGCTTCGTCACCTGCGCCCTGGCCGTGCTCGACCCCCACACCAAACAGGTGGCACTGGCCAACGCCGGACACCTACCACCCCTGATCCGACACCCCGATGGATCGATCACCGAGGTCGTCTCGCAGCACGCCGGTATGCCGCTGGGAATCGTCCCCGACCAGGAGTTCCAGCAACAACTCCACCAGTTGGGACCCGGTGATACCTGGCTGATGTTCACCGACGGCGTGACCGAAGCCATGAACGGCGACAGCGAGATCTACGGGACCGAACGCCTGCAACAGAGCTTCGCCCGGGCACCCGAAGAACTCGACGCGATGATCCAGGCCGTCGTCGGCGATGTGGCGACTCACTGCGGTGAACGGGACCAGAGCGACGACATGTGCCTGGTCGCCTTCGCCTGTACCGGTCCCGGCGAGTGAGCGACTCCGTCCACTCGATCCTCGGACCCGGCGGACGGATCGCCCAGCGGTTGGAGACCTACGAGACCCGGCCGCAGCAACTGGAAATGGCCGAAGCGGTGGCCGAGGCGATCAAGGGCCGCCAGCACCTGGTGGTCGAGGCGGGGACCGGGGTCGGCAAGAGCTTCTCGTACCTGGTGCCGGCCATCCTGGCCGTCGCCGCAGACACCGCAGACACCGCAGACACCACCCACCACGATCGCCCCCGTCGTATCGTCGTCTCGACTCACACCATCGCGTTGCAGGAACAGCTGATCAGCCGCGACATCCCGTTCCTTAATGCCGTGCTGCCCCTGGAATTCTCCGCGGTACTCGCCAAGGGTCGCAGCAACTACATCAGCCTCAGACGACTCGCCGGTGCGGTCGCCCGCGAAGGCTCGATGTTCAACGAGCCCGGCGAGGTCCAACAGCTGGAATCTCTGGTCGAGTGGTCTCTGAAAACCGACGACGGCAGCCGCAGCGACCTCGGTTTCCGGCCGCTGGGAACCGTCTGGGACGAAGTGGTCAGCGACCGCAACAACTGCCTGCGGCGGAGCTGCCCTCGGCACAACGAGTGCTTTTATTACCAGGCCCTGCGGCGAGCCCAGAACGCCGACATCCTGGTCGTCAACCACGCCCTGTTCTTCTCGGACCTCAGTGTCCGTCGAGCGGGAGGCCGTCTGCTGCCCGATTACGACGTGGTGATCCTCGACGAAGCCCACACCGTCGAAGCCGTAGCCGCCGACCACCTCGGACTGACCGTCACCAGCGGACAACTCGACTTCGCGCTCAATCGGCTCTACAACGACCGCCTCAACCGCGGCCTGCTGGTGCACCACCAGCAACGGGGACTCCAGAAGCTCGCGATGGACGCCCGACTCGCCGCGGGTCATTTCTTCGAGTCGCTGCGCGACTGGCAGGACGGCCACGATGCGGCCAATGGTCGGGTCCGGGTCCCCCCCTCGCTGCCCAACCACCTCAGTGAACCGCTCAGGCAACTCGCCGGCAATGTGCTCGATGCCTCCGAGAAGATCGATGGCGACGCGGAGCGGATCGAGTTGAAGGCGGCGGCCGAGCGGGCCGGAGACCTTGCTGGTGCCGTCGATGCCTGGATGTCGCAGCAGGTAAAGGACTCGGTCTACTGGATCGAAACGCAGAAGCGAGGCCGGCACTCGAGCACGCGACTGGCCTCGAGCCCCATCGATGTCTCCGTGCTGCTGAAGGAACTGCTGTTTGAACAGGTCCCCACCGCCGTGCTGTGCAGCGCCACGCTGGCAGTGGGTCGAGACAACTTCGAGTTCTCGACCGGACGACTGGGACTCACCGGTGCACGCCACCTGAGACTGGGAAGTCCCTTCGACTTCTCCTCCCAGTGCCGGGTGATCCTGCCCGAGCGGATGCCCGATCCTCAGCAGACCACCGAGTACACAAGGGCCTGCAGCGACGCCATCCAGCGACACGTGGCCTCGAGCCGAGGCGGCACGCTGGTGCTGTTTACCAGCTATGCGATGCTCCGCAGCTGCGCCGATCAACTCAGCGACTGGTGCCAGCGACAGGGTCGCCCCCTGTTCTGCCAGGGCGAATCGCTCTCGCGGACCGTCCTGCTCGAGAAGCTGAGGCAGGAAGCCGGGGCGGTGCTGTTTGGAACCGAGAGTTTCTGGCAGGGCGTCGATGTGCCCGGAGACGCACTGGAAACGGTCATCATCACCCGGCTGCCCTTCAGCGTGCCCGATCACCCGCTGCTGGAAGCCCGGCTCGAACGGATCCGCAGCCGGGGAGGAGACCCGTTCTCCGAATACCAGTTGCCCGAAGCGGTACTGAAGCTCAAGCAGGGCTTCGGCCGACTGATCCGAAGAGCCACCGACAGCGGCCGCGTGGTGATTCTCGACCCGCGAATCCGGACCCGACCCTACGGCCGAGTGTTCCTGGACAGCCTGCCCGAGTGCCGGGTGGAAACCGAGGAGACCTGGGACGATGGCTAGGCCGGGCGAAACCGCTAGCGGCGCGAGCGCAGCTGGCTGATCGCTCGGACCGAGGACTCGCCCCCGTCACGTGACCGGATCAGGTGTACGGCAATGCGGCTGCCGCCCGGTTCGCCATACACCCAGATCTGGCTGAAGGACTGCCTGGTGGCCGAGCGAGTGATTCGGCGGGGGGCCCCCATCGCCGCCAGCAACTGCTTGCCGCTCATGCCCACACGCACTCCCGTCGGGACCGTCACGCGTCGAGGGATTCGCTGTGTGCCCTGGGAGACTCGAACCCACTTGCCGTCCTGCTTCGAGTAGCCCAGTTGGTCGAGCCGCTCGGCCACTTCGCGGTCATCGGGCTTCAGCCGATCGGCTTCGATCAGGGCCACCACGGCTCCCCGACGGTCACCCTTCAAGGACAGCAACAGGTCCGCCCACCGCAAACGACCCGCCACACCCTCGGACAACAACTTCTCACGACGCGACTCCAGCCAGCCGTCGACCGCAGCAGTGGCCTCGGACTCACGCCGGGCTGACTTCAATCGAGCCACCAGGCGGTCCAGCTCACTTCGACCCATCGTGGCGGATCGCTTCAGGTCAAGGTCCAGGGCCATGCGGTCCCAGCCAGCCGCCTCGGCAGTCGCCTCGGGCACAGCACGCCTGATCGCCTCGGCGACCGTGTACCCACTGGTCCCTTCGGCCCGTGCACGTCTTGTGATCAGAGCGATCACCAGGTCGGTGTACAGCAGGCGATGCAGCCGCAGTCGATCCGGGCCGCTGGCCAGGTCGTAGACCGCCACCGGATCGGCACGATAGCGATCGGCCAGAGGAGCCCCCGGAGTGTTCTTCGTTTCAGCGGATCCGGGCCAGCCCTTGCCGATTCGGTCCCGCAAGGCCTCCAGCTCGGGTGTCTTCCCGCCAGCGGCCTTGAGTTCCCATCTCAGAGCCTCGTGCTCGATCGCCTGCTGCAGAGGCAGACCCGCACCACGAGTGACCACCAGTCGAGACACCTGGCGGAGTGCCTTGAGGTCTCCCTGGGCCTGGCGACGCGCCAGGCTCACGCCGGCCCGGTTGGCCTCGCTCGACTTCTCGCCCAGCAGTTCATCCTTGTAGAAACTGCCCTGCCCCGAGGCCCAGTCGGCCAGAGCGAACCAGTCGGCGGGCTTCGCCTTGGGACCGGTGGGACGGCGGCGCTGGTAGAGCTTCAGGTCGTCATCCTGCTTGCTGACACGCTCGATCTGGAAATACAGCTTGCGGCCCTCGAGCCTCAGGCGTCCGACCACCTGCACATTGACGTCCCGCGAGTTGCGACGGGTCAGCTTGGGCAATGGCTGAGTGGAACGAAATTCGAGCTGGCAGTGATGGAACTTCAGCAGGGTCCGGCCGGTCACCGCGTAACGACCCTCGATCACCTGCCTCAGCCCCAGCTGGCTGGGCCACTTCTTCTTGGCCTTGACGAAGTCCTCGATCGAAGTCGCGGCCGAAACCGACTCGAGACCACTGGGGGCAAGACCGATGGCGATCGCGAGAACCAGGATCCGCACGGGCTTGAGGCGACAGCTCATCGAGTTGCCTCCGTCTCAAGCGACCCGACCCGCGGCACGTCCCGGTCGGCGGGATCGACCTGTAGACCGACGGCGGTGGCCTGGTGGTTGAGGATGTCCGAGATCCCCTCGTCACCGAGAATCGCGTCGGGCAGGAAACCGAGATGACGCATGCTGCCGATGTCGGTCCACAGGAACGCCGTGCCCGGGGACAACTCGATCCGCCAGGTGTCGGTGGCCGGGTCGAGATGGCAGGTCTCTAGCTGAGCGGCGAAGATCACCGGTCGAGGGTCCTCGATCTCGGCATCGCCCCAGCCGGCCAGCCTGGCCAGGTCGGGCAGGTGACCGGTCAAGAGCACCGGACGGTCTCCCACCGCGAACGGATACTCCGCCTCGAATTCGCCCGGTCTCACCTCACGAGCCGCCTCCCGATCGCCGTCACCGGGATCATCGGCCGGATCGTCGAGGGGTTCACTGGGAGGTTCGAGAATCGACTGCATCACGATCCAGCGACCACGATGGTCACGATCAAATTGCCGCTTCCAGGCCGCCTGGCCACCGCTCTGCTGCACTCGATCCGCGTTCGCCAGGATCTCGGCCAACGACTCACCGACCAGGCCGTCAGCCGCACCCGCCTCACGGCTCCGCTGACGGATCACATCGGCAGCCGGGTCGCCGCGACCGAGGCGATCGAGCACATCGGCGGCTCGGCCGAGATCGCGAGCGGCCGTCGTGAAATCGCCCGACTCCAGCGACTCGATCCCCCTGCGGGTCAGGTCGCCCAACTGGCTGGCGTCGCTGGAGAGCCTGAACTGGCGGACGCTCCACCAACCGGTCACACCCACCAGCAACAGCATGCACACCGCCACCATGCGGAAGGGTGTGATGCGACGGCGACGTGGAGTGTAGGACGACTCGGCCTGGATGCCTCGCCGGGTCACCAGTGGCTCGACCGGATCCCGCTTCGACGACGAATCGACGACAGCCTCAGACGAAACCCCCGGTTGTGCCTTCGACTTGGGCGAGGGCTGCGGAGTTTGCTGCGGAGTTTGCTGCGGAGTTTGCTGCGGTGGGGGCTGCGGGGTTTGCTGCGGGGTTTGCTGCGGTGGGGGCTGTGTTGGTGGGTTGGCAGTAGAGCGGGCAGCGCGAGAGCCGGGGTCGGGGACTTTTCGGGCGCGTCGGGTTCTCGGTGTGCCGGCTGAGTCGGTTCGGTCCGGTTGCGAGGTTTTGGGTTTGGGGAGTCCGGGTCCGGCACCGGGATAGGCATCACGGGGCAGCAGGATGCCGATGTCTCCGCAGGCCGAGCAGCTCAGCCGCTGGTGCTGCTTTCCGCGGACGAGTTCGCTGGTCTGGCCGCAGCGGCAGACGTGCTGGATCGGATGTTGGGTCACCCGGACCCTGGTCGTTCGGCCCCACTTGAACCAGCTTGCCATCCGCACGACTCGCGATCGGCCTGCGCCATCCCGCGCGGTACGGCGTACCGCATGAAGAGAACCGGGATCGGCGACCCGAGTCGATTATTCGCGAGATGGCCACGCTGGTCAATTCCCGCTCGACCCGCATCACGCTCTAGGTGGCATCAGGGATGTCGTCACCGTTGTGATGTTCGTAGAAGTACCACCCGAGTTGGTCGCTGAGTCGCGAGAGATATTCGCGTTTGAAGTTGGGCAGGGTCGTGTTGTAGGTCGAACGGGGCGCCAGCCTGGGGTGCTGGGCACGCACATCGCGGGTGTAGATCCGCTTACCGCCTCCGCCCGACGACATCTCGTGGACACTCAGTAAACCCTCGGTCCGACCCCTCAACAGGTTCTGGTTGTTCTTCTCGAACAGACTGTGCTGCTCGATCTCGATGTGGATCACGTAGGTCACTCCGAGTGCGTCGCCGAGCTCGGTGGGCGAGTCCCAATCGGGGTGTTCATCGAGCCACGCCTGCACCCTCTCGTGATGCACCGCCACGACCTGGTGTTGGCGAAGCCTGAAGGTGAGGTACTTGGCGATCTCGCGGTCAATATTCCCGAAGTCGTGCTGCAGTTCCAGAGGAGCCTCGCACAGCACCGCGACGGTGACTCCCTTGGCCGTCATCGACTTCCCCGTCCGTGACTCGAAGTCGGGCTCGATCGACGGAGGCCCATGGATCAGCAGGCCCAGGAACAGGATCTGCTTCAGGCAACCGGTCAGAGACACGACGACCAGCACCGCGGCAGTTGTGTGGACCGAAATCCTCAGCAGGCGGCCGAAGCGGTGGTTGCTGCGGTGGTTGCTGCGGTGGTTGCTGCGGTGGTTGCTGCGGTGGTTGCTGCGGTGTGGTGAGCGGGTCATGTCCGGGACGTCCATACCGGTGAGCGGGCTGAGAGTCGGTCGAGGCTTCACATGCTGGCTCCGGGCAGGTGCGCGTGGAACTTTCGAGCGATGTCGGAGGCGAGTTGATCGAGATGTCGTCGCACGAACACGGTCCGAGACACCTCTCCGACCGGCACCGGCTGTCGACGGGGGTGTTGCTCGTCGAACCCACGTTCGAAGACCATCCGCGGCACTTTCTTGCCATCGATCGTCTCGATCTTGTACGCGGCGATTGACCCGGCCGAGCGGCCCCGGTGCAGCCACGCCGATTTCTGCTCGAGGTTTTCGAAGCTGGCCAGGTCGATGCGGATCACGTAGTCGGTGCCGAACTTCTCGGCCGCCGCCTGTACGTCGTCGCTGCTCCCACGCTCGTCGATCCAGTCGATCACTTCCTCGGAAGCCGTCGCATCGATCGACTCGCGAATCAGCTGATCGGTCACGCCGTTGATCAGGTCCGGTTCGAGGGTGGCGAGGTCACCTGAGAGGTAGGAGGGGACTCGCGAGATGACGACGACGGTCAGTTCCGAGTCGGCCAGGTCGACTCCGGTGGCCATCGAGAACTCCGACGACAACTTCGGGTTGCCAAAGAGCATCTTGCCGGCCATGACTCCCAGCGAGCATCCGGTCGTTGTCAGGGCCAGCACCGCCAATGAGAACAGTGCGACCGAGCGCCAGAGCGACCTGTCGACGCGAGATCGTCGGCGGGGAGTCTCGAAACCGTTCATCCGACCAGCACCTCGATCAACCAGTTCAGCAGAGTCGCGACGGTCAGCAGTCCGATGCCCCACGCCAGCCAGGAGTCGGGGTCGCGGATCCCCACCATTTCGCCCCGCGCCGCACTCCAGAACGACCAGGGCACCATCACCGTGCTGACGATCGCCAGCAGCAGGCCGCCGACATTGGCAGCCGCCGCCGAAACCCATTGGCCGCGGACAAAGTGCGAAAACGACGTGGTCATCCCGCAGCTGGGGCAGGGAATGCCGAGCATGGTCTGGAACGAACAGGGGGGGAGCCCGAGTTGTTGGTGTGTGCCGAAACCGGCGGGGTTGGGAGCGAGTGAGACGGCCAGAGAGAACCCTGCCAGCAGGAATACGCCCCAGGCCACCAACAGCAGTCGCACGACCGTCTTGATCGGTCGACCGTGTCCAGGTTGGTACCAGGCCATGAGCGGATCACAGCAGGAAGGGGCGGTTTGATAGTATTTTGCACCCGCCGCTGCAAGACCGGATCATCGCCCCCAACCAGGGTCTCACGCGGATGCCGGCCCCCGAGGGATGCTCTGGTCCCGGCCCATTCGGGTTGCTATAATTCAGATGACTTCGGACCCTCAGGCGATGGACTCGCCCTACCAGGCGTCCGGGAATGAACACAATCGAGGTGAAACGATGGGCATTCTGATAACCGAAAAGGCCGCCGCAGAAATGTCGCGGGCCCTGCAAGAAAAAAGTCTGTCGGTCGACGGGCATGTGCTGAGAGTCGGAGTGGCCGGCGGCGGCTGCAGCGGGTTCGAGTACAAACTGGCCTTCGACGACAAGGTCAACGAGACCGACGACGACATCTCGACCCAGCACGGTCTCAGAGTCGCGGTGGACCGCAAGAGCCTGCTGTTCCTCGACGGCACCACCATCGATTGGTACGACGGACTCGAAAAACGTGGGTTCACCTTCACCAACCCCAACGCCGAGCAGTCCTGCGGGTGCGGAACCAGCTTCTCCTGCTGAACCCGACTGCCGACTGCCGACTGCAAAACCCAGGCAACCAGCGACCTCTCGCGGCCGGTTCCTCCCGCACTGACGGGACGAATCGGCCGTGATGCCATTTGAAGCCCTCCCCCTCACACCGCCGTCCCCGCTGCGACCAGCATTCGGTGATCCAAGGAGACACCCGTCATGAGGTTCGAAGGACAGGTCGGACTGGTCACCGGCGGATCGCTGGGAATCGGACGCGCCACCGCTCTGGCGCTGGCGCGAGGCGGGGCCGACGTGGGAATCAACTACCGCTCACACACCGACGCCGCGATGGAGGTGGTTGAGGAAGTCGAGCGGTTGGGACGGCGGGCAGTGCTGCTGCAGGCGGACGTGTCGGACCAGGAAGCAGTCGAAGCGATGGTGGCCCGCACCACCGAAGAACTCGGTCGACTCGACCTGTTCGTCTCAAATGCCGCCTACAGCGACCGCGAACTGATGATCGATGCCGACATGGAGGGGTTCCGTCGCACGGTCAATGTCTCGATGTGGGGCGCATTCTACGGGCTCAGAGCCTCGGCTCAGCAAATGGTGCGTCAGGGCGAGGGCGGTTCGGCCGTCATCGTCAGTTCGCCTCACGCCGTACTCGCCATCCCCACCTCGATGGCCTACAACATGTCCAAGGCCGCCATAGATCACATGGCCCGCACCGCCTCGATGGAACTCGCACCGCACCGCATCCGGGTCAACATCGTCCACCCCGGCTGGATCGATACTCCCGGTGAACGCAAGTTCTTCAGCGAAGAGCAGCTCGAGGAGGGTGCCGCGGAACTGCCGCTGAAGAGGTTGGGGACGGCCGAGGAGATTGCCGAGGGCATCGCGTTCATTCTCAGCGAACAGGGCAGCTACATGACCGGCAGCACGACGACGATCGATGGAGGCGTCGGGCAGCCGTGGTGGTCCAATCGCGCCGACGGCAAGCAGTAGACCCGCCGGTGACGCCCCACCCGCCGCATCTGCCCCAGCCACCCACCCGATGTCAGCCTCGAGGTCCGTTGTTTGACACCCTGCGCACAGCGACTCTAAAATCGGCTCCTCGACCACCCAAGACACCTCAAGCAGCTCACGCCTCCCCCCCTTCAAGAAACCACACCAGGAGCTCGTCCCAATGAGTGGCGATGCGATTCAATCTGTCCTGAAGGAAGACCGCAAGTTTCCGCCGCCGGAGGC
>CAUZJR010000049.1:0-18525 GCA_963580005.1 Planctomycetota bacterium | reverse complement strand
TCTTTTGCGGAGGCCGGAAACTGGATTCGCGAGGCACAGACCATCGTGATGCCGGTCTCAGAGACTCCAGCCAGCCGCTGGGGATCTGCGAACTTCAGCGCAGAGGTCTTGCTCTTGAGTCGTTTTCTCCAGACGAGGTGTCCGCCGACTGTCTCGAGGGAGGAGCTGGTGGAGTGGATGATGTCGAGGAGTCCGTCGGAGTCGAGATCGACAAAGGCACAGCCTGCGGGCAGGTCGAGGGACCTGGCGGGTGCGAGTTTCAGGGGCCAGCCGGTGGCCGAGGTGTTCTCGATCCACCGACGATCGAACACGAGGTCGAGGTCACCGTCTCCGTCGAGATCGACGGCCTGGCATCTGTTGCTGCGGGGAACGGGAAACTCGAGGTCGCCCTTGAAGATCGGGGCGCCGCCGGGTTGGCGATCGGAGGTCGACAGCAGGATGCGGGCACGGCCGGTGGTGGCATTGAGGTACAGCAGGTCGAGGCGTCCGTCGGAGTCGAAGTCGGCACAGTCGAGGGCACTGTAGGCGGAATGCAGGTCCTTGATCGTCCCGGGTGACTTCGGTTCGAAGTACCGCAGTCTCTGCAGGTTTCCGAACTGGGTCGGACGAAGTGGGTCGATCGACGGGTAGAGGATCGGAGCCGCCCAGGGGTCGCCGTCGCGGTAGGCGTAGTTCCAGCTGCCGATCAGATCGGGCCGGCCGTCGCCGGTCAGGTCATGCAACTCGGCCTGGAAGAACGACGTGATCGGCCGATGCGGGCCCGCGTTGTACCTCAGCAGGTCCCCCACTCCGATGGCCGGGACGTGGCCCTGGGGCCGGATGAGGAGGCGGGTTTCGGTGGTGCGGAAGCGGATCCGCCAGGTCGTGTGCCCCCGGTCGGCGATCACCCACTCGATGCGACCTCGATCCGAATACGCAAAGTCCTCGGTGCGGGCCGAAGCGACCTGTTGTCCGGTCGTGGCGTTGATGACCCGGATCGAGTTGGCATCGAGCACACCGGGGATCCGGTTCCGGCGGATCTGGTCGGCGAAGTCGATCGTGACCGACATCGGCGTGTTGGGATGGGTCAGCCGGGAGGTGACTTCCAGGCCGATCTGGAATTCTGCTCCGAGTGCGGCGGTCTGCAAGAGCAGCGTGAGTGCGGCGAGGAGTGTTGCAGATGGGTGGGGGCGGGAGCCGATCATCGGGGGACCACTCGTTTCTCGTCTTGACCACGGAACACGAGCATCATTACAAGTCCGCCTCGATTCTGTCGACCGAGGGCAGATTCGGCTGCTTCCTGAAGGTGAGCGAGGGTCGAGATGATTGGCGGGCGGGCTGTGTTGCTGCTGGTGGTCGGAGGGATCGTGGCGGGGCTGACCGGGTGCAGTTCCGCCCGGTACGTGCTCCGTGAATCGGATCGTGGCATCGTGGCGATTCCGGCCAACACGAACATGTGGCCCTGGAAGCACCGCGACGACGCCGACACGCTGATGCAGGGACACTTCCCCAACGGCTACCAGATCGACCGCGAGTTCGAAGAGGTGGTGGGCAAGACGACGACTTCGGGCGAGGACACCGACGGCCAGACCGTGCAATTGGCCGATGGGCTGGTGACCCTGGACACCGGTCAACGTCGAAGTTCCTCGACGACGACCGACGTGACCGAGTATCGCATCGAGTACAGCCGGGTTGAGAGCAAGTACTAGCGGGGCGGTTGAAGGGGACAGGCACCTCGCCACGGGCTCGGAGCCAGTCCCTGTTAGCTGGCTGTCCCTTTGCTGTCCCTTTGCTGTCAGGCGATGACTTGGTTAGAAGAGACAAGCGCTGCCGATGCGGCGTTTGTCTTCAAGCTTGGGGATCATCACATGCTTCGCCCGATTGCCCCATGGCTGTCTGCCTGCTGTTGGGTCTGGCTGCTGGGGACCAGCCCCGCGAATTCGGCTGGCCCGGTGACGGCCGAGGAGTTCGTTTACAAGAAGGCCGAGTTTGCCCAGTGCCACGCCTCGACGATCGTCGAGGCTCGTGACGGGACGCTGGTCTGTGCCTGGTTTGGCGGCACTCGCGAGGGCCGCAAGGACGTTTCGATCTGGGTCTCACGTCGCGGCACCGACGGCTGGAGTCTTCCGGTCAAGGTGGCCGACGGGGTCCAATCGAAGTCACAACGGCACCCCTGCTGGAACCCCGTCCTGTTTCAGCCTCGCAAGGGACCGCTGATGCTGTTCTTCAAGGTGGGGCCCAACCCGCGTCAGTGGTGGGGCGAGTGGATGACATCGGAGGATTCGGGGCGGAGCTGGAAGAACCGGCGTCGCCTGCCCGAGCAGGGGATCGGGCCGGTCAAGAACAAGCCGATCCAGTTGGCCGACGGGTCGATCTGGTGTGGTTCGAGCACCGAACACAACGGCTGGCAGGTGCACCTGGAAACGACCTCCGACGGGGGTCGCAGTTGGAGTCGCCTGGGCCCGTTCTGCGACGGACAGAAGATCGGTGCGATCCAGCCGAGCCTGCTGCTGTACGACTCGGGTCGTCGCTGGCAGATGTTGTGCCGCAACCGCAATGGCGGGGGCGATGTGTGGTCGACCTGGAGCAGCGATCGGGGGAAGACGTGGAGCCGGTTCGAGCCAACCGGGTTGCCCAATCCCAACGCCGGCACCGACGCGGTGACACTTGATGACGGGACCCAGTTGCTGGTCTACAACCACACCAACCGCACCGGCGCGTTTCCCAGCGGCCGCAACATGTTGAATGTCGCCACCAGCAAGAACGGCCGCGACTGGAGGGCCTCGTTGTTGCTGGAACGCGACCAGGGTGAGTACTCGTATCCGGCTGTGATCCAGGACAAGGCCGGATCGGTTCACATCACCTACACCTGGCGTCGGCTGCGTGTCCGCCACGTGGTGCTTGATCCTCGCAAGCTGAAGGGCCGGCCGATCCGTGACCGGAAGTGGCCCGAGGGAGTTGATCGGCTGCAAGGCGGCTAGAGTGCAGTCGGTGCGCCCGGGGCGAGGTCAGGCCGGGATCACCGGCAGGATGACGTGCGAGAGGTGGCTGGCGTCGTGCAGGACGGTGTTGTCGGCGGCGGTCTTGCGGCGGTCGCGGCCGATCGGTTCGCCGGTGTTCGGGTTGACGTCGAAGCGGGGGAAGTTGCTGCTGGAGATGTCCAGTCTCAGCCGGTGTCCTCGGGCGAAGAGATTGCTGGTGGGGTACAGCGTGATCGTGACCAGGTCGATTTCGCCGGGCTCGAGGAATTCTGCCCGCTCGGGTCCCTTGCGGTACCTCAGTCGCATGATCGAGTCGCTGAGGTTCAGCGCGTAGCCCTGGGGGTACCAGCGGCTGGGGGGATAGAGGTCGATCAGCTTGGCGGTGAAGTCGGTGTCGACGGCCGAGGACTTGACCCAGAGCTTGACCTCGATCGGACCGGTCACCTCGAGATCGTCTTCGAGCGGTTCGGTCTGAAAGACGAGCACATCGGGTCGTGATCCCATGGGCAGATAGGGGGGCTGGCATCCGAACAGGCCTTCGCGTTCGACCTGGTTGAAGCCGCCGGGTTCGAGGATCTGGCGGATGCGGCTGTCTCGGGAGGCCGAGGCCGAATCGGCGACGCCGGTCGGCAGCGGGCCCAGTTCGGCCAGCGACGAGACGTTGCCGCCATTGGAGGGCACGGGGTGGGAGGGATCGAAGCGGTAGGTTGTCGAGGACTGCTCGAGCGTGGGAGGCGTCTGGGCCAGTGTCCCATCCTCGTGCAGGTACCACGGCGTGAAGCGGGTCCGCCCCAGAGGCCACTCGTGCTCGTCGCGCCAGCGACCCCCGTGTTGCAGCCGTCCTCCGGTGGAACACTGCCCCGATCCTCCGCCCATCACGAAGATCTTGACCGGGGCTTCCCCATCGGTCTCCTCGCTGCCGTCACCCCTGACGTAGCGGTCGAACCAATCGAGGTGAACGTCTCGGAAGCTCTCCAACGCGGCGTCGGGTCCGAAGTCGACGTCTCCGGCATGAGTCAACTCGGGTTTCACCGACCCGTGAGTCCAGGGCCCGACCAGCACTCTCACCCGGTGGTCTCGTTCTGCCAGCCCGATGTAGTTGTCGAAGGTGGCCCGGGTGTAGGAGTCGTACCAGCCGCCGACGATCAGCGTGGCCGCGTCGGGGAAGTTGTCCCAGTGTTCGCGAGGACAGACGCTGGGGTGCTTCCAGTATTCGTCGCGGTCGGAGTGGGCCAGGATTTCCAGGGCCCAGCGTTCGTAGGTGGGGACCAGGGCCAGTTGTGTCTGGCCGCGTCGGATCGGCATCCGGGTCAGCCAGTCGTGGAACGCGGCGGCTCCGAGGTTCAGGGCCGGGTCGACCCAGGGGTCGGACTTGAGCGAGGCCTGGGTGTTGGTGGCCGAGTGCCAGAAGGCCCAGGCAATGAATCTCAGTTCCATCGCTCCGCCCTGGCGGACGGTGCACTGGTGGGCGTCGGCACCGCTCATGTTGGGGACCATGGCCACGAGATTCCTGGGGCCCAGGGCCGCGGCGGCGGTCTGCGTCCAACCCATCCACGAGGTGCCCCAGGTGCCGACCCTGCCGTTGGACCACGCTTGAGTGTCGATCCACTCGAGCGTATCGAACCCGTCCTCGGCCTCGGGGAACAGGAAATTGACGTCGCCCTCGGACTCGTAGCAGCCTCGGCAGTCCTGGATCACGCAGACGTAGCCCCGCGCTGCGAAAAAGCGGTTGTAGCCCATCGACGCCTCGACCTCGTCCTTGTTGTAGGGCGTCCGCAGCAGCAGCGTGGGCAGAGGCTCCTCGATCGGCTGACCATCGCGGGCGGGGCGGAAGATGTCGGTGGCCAGCAAGACGCCATCGCGGGCCTCGACCATCACGTTCCGCTCGACAATCACGTCAAAGGGTGAGCGTGGTGGGACGACGTGCAGGGGATCGGTCATGGTGGAGGTCCGGGGCCTGGGACGGAATCGCGGTGGTGAGAGATTCTGCCAGAACGATTGATACAATGTCACGCCCTCGCGGGATCGCGCGACCGATGTCCACACCTGTTCTTCAACCGGAGCCTGCCTTCGATGATCGCCCAACTCTCAGTTCACTCACTCTGCTCTCGTTGTGTTCCGCGGCTGCTGTCTCTGTTGCTGGTCGCCGTGCTCTGGCTGGCGACGCCGAATCGTGCCGAGGCCCAGGCGCTGAAGGCGGGGGTCGGGCGGATGGACATCACGCATCGAGGCGGGCCGGTCAACGATCCGATGTATGCCCGGGCGCTGATGATCGAGGGGAACGGGACCACGGTGGTGATTGTCACGCTCGATGTCGTGGCGATCGCCGAGATCGGAGCCATCAAGGCGACGTTTTTGCCGGCGTTGCGTGAGAAGCTCAAGCAGGAGATCGGGCTGGATCCGGGATCTCTGATCGTCAATTGCAGTCATTGCCACGGTGTGCCGTGTGCCGACGTGCTCGAGCGGACCGCCGAGGCGGTCAAGCAGGCGGCCAAGTCGCTGACGCCGGTTCGGGTGGGCGTGGGGACCGGTTTTGAAAACCGGGTGCAGGAGAATCGCCGCCTGAAGCTCAAGGACGGTCGGGAACTCGACGTGCGGCGGGCCTACGCCTTGCCGCCTGATGCGGAGGTGGTGGGAGCGGGGCCGATCGACCCGGAGATCGGGATCCTGCGAGTCGATCGCATGGATGGCCGGCCCCTGGCGGTGGTCTACAACTTTGCCATGCACCCGATCATGGGGGCGTCGGCCGGCGGCAACACCGCCGACATCACCGGGTTCTCTTCGAAGGTCATCGAGGATGCACTGGGGCATGGTGCGATGGCGCTGTTCATGCAGGGCTGCGGAGGCGATATCAACCCGGCGTTCTACAAGGACCTCGACAGCCCCCGGGATGCCGAGCCGCAGGGGAACCGTCTGGGGCTGAGTGTGGTGCGGGCCCTGGCCGGGATTCGGGCCGGGGAGGGCAAAATCCTGAGGCGGATCAACCAGAAGCTGACCCTGCCACGGGCCGATCACGCCGAGCGGATTGCGGCGTTGGAGGCCGAAAAGGGCCGGCTCGTCAGGTCACTGCACTCGACCTACCTGAACTTCGACCAGTTCCTGAAGCTCAATGGTAAGTACCGGCTGTCGCCCAGGTTCCCGTCGACCAACTCGCTGAGTTATCTGAACGAGAAGGCGATTGGCCGCGAGGACTACGCGAGGCTCGACGCGAACAATCTCGCGAGGATGAAGCGGTATGTCCAAAACGTGCTCGCGATGGAGAGCATCACGCGGATCGAAACCAACCTGAGACTGCTCCGCAAGCACCAGGCCAACGGCCTGAAACTCGGAAAGCGGACGTTCGATGTCGAGGTGGCCGGGTTGCGTATCGGCGATTTTGTGATGGTGACGTTCCCCGGCGAGGTGGTGTGCCAGGTGGGTCTGAACATCAAGAAGGCTTCGAAGCACAAGCACACCTTCATGGCGGCCTACACCAACGGGTACATCTATTACTGTCCGACGGTCGAGCAGATGAAGTCGGCCGGTGCGGCGCAGGAGGACAGCGAGTGCATCGTGGCTCCCGGCTGGCAAAAGCTGTGGGAGACCCGGGCGGCGAAGTTGATCGCGGAACTGCTGGCCGAGTGAACTTGGCCAAGGCCTGCTGCCGGCCTGCATCTGCCAGCGAGTCTCAGGCGAGGATCGACTGGATCGGTCGGCCGCCGTGAGCGATCTCGATGGGACGGCCCACGTGATCGGGCACACGCATCGAGGGGTTGATGCCCAGGCAGTGGTAGATCGACGCGCAGATGTCGCCGGTGCTGACCGGGTCCTGGGCAATGTAGGCGGCGTGGCTGTCGGAGGCTCCGTGGACGGTGCCGCCGCGGACTCCGGCTCCGCTGAAGAGCACCGAGTAGCAGTAGGTCCAGTGGTCGCGGCCGGCGTTGGCGTTGTGCTTGGGCGTACGCCCGAAGTCGCTCATCACCACGACCAGCGTCTCATCGAGCAGGCCCGATTGCTCGAGATCCTGCATCAGGGCGTTGTAGGTGGCGTCGAGCACGGGCAGGTTGTAGTTGCGGAGAATACCCTCGTTGCGTTTGTGAGTGTCCCAGCACTCGTACTGCAGCTTCAGCCGTTCGTAGTAGCAGTCCCAGGTCACGTTGACGAATCTCACACCGCTTTCGACCAACCGGCGGGCCACCAGGGCGCTGGAACCGAACAGCGTGCGGCCGTACTTGTCGCGGAGGCCGGGGTCGACCTGCTCGAGATCAAATGCGTCGCGGACGGCCGAGGAGGTCAGGATGCTCCAGGCCCGCTCGGACTGCTTGCCGAAACTGACGGTTGCCGGTGAACGGCCGACGCGGCGACGCTGGTCGTCGAGTTGATCGAGCAGGCTCTTGCGAAGATTGAGACGATCGACGGTCATGCCGTCTCTGAGCTTGCTGTTGGGGATCTTCGGTTCACCGCGGAGCACCTGCGAGTGATATGGCTTGTCGGGCGGGTTGTCGACAGAGGGCGAGCAGACGGAGTACAGCGGATCGTAACGCTTGCCCAAAAAACCTCCGTAAGGACCGGGACGGTGGATCGACTGGCCCCAGCCGAGGTAGCAGGGCATGTAGATGTAATCGGGCGAGGCCGGTTCGGGGTTCAGGTACTCGCAGACCGACCCCATGCTTGGAGGATAGAAATCCTCGGTGACCGTGATACTCGGCAACTTCCGTTCATAGCCGGTGTAACTGGGCAACGTGTTGTGACAGCCCGATTCGTGCCCGACGGAGCGGACAATTGCCGAGCGATCCATCCACTTGGCCGAGAGCGGCATCATCTCGGAAATCTCGATCCCGGGCACGTTGGTGGCGATCGGCTGAAACGGGCCGCGGATGTTCTCAGGCGCGCCCGGTTTCAGGTCGTACATGTCCTGGGTGGGAGCCCCACC
Organism: Planctomycetota bacterium; assembly: GCA_963580005.1. Classification (GTDB taxonomy): domain Bacteria; phylum Planctomycetota; class Planctomycetia; order Planctomycetales; family Planctomycetaceae; genus UBA8437. The sequence continues at coordinate 10,653 of CAUZJR010000049.1, read as the reverse complement.
GAGCAGGTAGAGCAGGATCACGTTCTTGGCTTTCCCGCTTCCAGCCAGCGCCTCGTCGGTGGCCTCTTCGGCAGCCATCAGTCCCGGCAGCGAGAACCCTCCGCCGAGAGTGGTCAGGGCTCCGGCGGCGAGCGTCTCACGACGGGTGATCCCGTCGCAGCAGCGTCGCGGACTTCCCAGCATCCTCAACATCAACCCACCTCCGGATCGGTTTTCCTATGGCAAAGATCGTCATGCTCAGGATGAACGGCGAGATGACTTTTGCCTCCCCGAGTTGTACTCCAGCGGCACGGGGTGGTTCAACACCGTTGCTGTCAGAAATGGCTCCCGGTCACACCGGCGGCGGATCCGGTTTCAGCAGCAGCGAGAGCGGGATCGCCAGCAAGGCAATCGCCGCCACGACCTTCAGCGCGGTTTCCAAGGAGGCCAGATCCGAGAGGACTCCGCAGGCAACCGGTGAGACGGCTCCCGAGGCGATCACCACGGTGTAGAAGATGCCAAAGCCGCGGGCCTGTTGTTCGGGAGCGACGTAATCGGCGACGCTGCCGTAGAGCACCGAGGAGGTGCCGTTGAGAGCGGCTCCGATCAGAGGCAGCAGCAGCAGCGTAAACTGCTGCGGGATGATCAGCAGGGCCACGATGCCGCCGGCGGTGACGAGCTCGGTGACCCACACCGTGGGCAGAACTCCTAGTCGCTGGGCGGCGACTCCACAGAAGTACTTGCCCAGGGCGCCGCCTGCGAAGAGCAGCCCCAGGGCCAGGCCGACGCCCGACTCGGACACCTCCTGCTCGATCAGCAGAAACGGCAACAGGGTCAGCAGCCCGTAGCGGGTGATCGAGTCGAAGACGGCGATGGCCGAGAGCACCGTGAAGCGGCGGCGGTCGTGGATCCCGCTGGGGCGGTCGGGGTCCGGGTCGGTGTCTTCGGGAGTCTCGGCGGGTGCTTCGCCGATTCGCATTCGACGCAACAGGACCAGGAAGACGAGGGCCGAGACGATTGTCAGGATACCCAGCACGGTCGTGATCGACTGCCAGGCGAAGACGCCCAGCGACAGGCCGCACAGCACCGGAAACAGCATCTTGCCCAAGTCGCCGGAAAAGTTGTACGTACCGATGGCGATCCGACGACGCTCTGGCCCGTAGGCACGGGCGACCAGGGTTGATCCGAGTGGGTGCTGGACCGAGGAGCCCAGTCCGGCCACGACCAGCGCCACCGCCAGCATCGCCGGACCCCCTGGCAGTCCCATCACCAAAAAGCCCAGCCCGGCCACTGCAGTGCCGCCGATCAGCAGAATCCTCTCGCCGGTCCGCTCGGCCAGGATCCCGATCGGCACCTGCAGAACGGCCAGGGCGATGAAGTACAGGGTGATCAGGAGTCCCAGCTGCGAGCGGGTCATGGCCAGAACGGTCTGCCAGACCGGCAGCAGGACGTACAGCACGTCGGCCAGTCCGTCGTGAAGCAGGTGGCAGGCGCAGACGGACAGCAGCAACCCGGTTCGCCGAGGTATCGGGGTCCTCTTCGGTACGTCGGGTTGCTGATCCGAGACTGTCACGGGAAGCCATGGGAAGCAAGAGGTTGGGCCGCGACCGGCAGGCGATGTGCTGCGGATGCCGTCTTCAGGACAGCGACCACCCCTTGCGGTAGCTACGTCGGATGTACCGCTCGGCGTCGGCCACGTTGGTGACCGTCATCGACGGAGCATCCCATTCGAGCGTCTCGCCGACGCGGTAGGCCACGTTGCCCAGGTGGTTCGCCTCGGTCAACCACCCGGCGTACTCGAAGTTGCACGTCGTCGGTGCCCCGGTCTTGCAGGCGTGGATCCACTCGGCGTGGTGGCCTCGAGAACGCGGGATCGACCGGTCGGGCCGCTTGTAGTCACGGAACTCGTCTTCGGGCAGCAGCAGGTGTTTGCCGTAGTCGGAGAGCAACTGGCCGCGGCTGCCGACAAACAGCACGCCGCTGTTGAATCGAGGAATCGTGTTGGCCGCAAAAGCGGGCGGCTTGTTGGTGCCTTGGTACCACGACAGCGATACGGCGGGCTGGTCGCCCTGCTTCTTGTACTCGTAGGTGGCCTGCATCGACGCGGGCGCGATCTCGGGATGCACCGCAGGTCCCCGGGCACTGATGACCGAGGGGGCCTTGAGTTTCAGAGCCCAGAAGGGCAGGTCGATCCAGTGGCTGCCCAGGTCCGACATCGTGCCGTTGCCGAAGTCCCACCAGCGGTACCACTTGGGGCCGGGGACATAGACCGAGTGGAACGGTCGGCGCGGGGCTGGGCCGAGCCAGAGGTCCCAGTCGAGGCCGGCGGGGACCGGTTGCGTGGAAGCGGGGCGGTCGGGCACGAAGGCACGATCGCCGTGCCGAGCCGCCTGCTTGGCGTCCCGGTGCCAGCCCCAGGCTCGACCCACCCAGACATGCACTTCGCTGACGTCTCCGATCGCACCGCCCTGGATCAACTCGACCACCCGACGGTAGTTCTCACCGGCATGAATCTGGGTGCCCATCTGAGTGGCGACCTTGGCCCGGGCGGCCGCCAGCCGGATCGCACGACATTCCTCGATGTTGTACGTCAACGGTTTTTCGCAGTAGACATGTTTGCCCAGCTTCAGGGCGGGCATCGTGGCGAAGGCGTGAGTGTGTTCACAGCAACTGACGACGACAGCGTCGAAGCGGGCCGGTTTTTCGTAGAGCTTCCGGAAATCCTGAAAGCGGCTGGCCGAGGGGTGCTTGGCCGCGGCGCGGTTGAGGTTCGCGGCGTTCACGTCGCACAGGGCGACGATGTTCTCGGAGGCCACGTTGCCGGTGTTCGATGCACCGCGACCGCCGGCACCGATGATGGCGATGTTGAGTTTTTCGTTGAGGTTGCGTCCCGAGACGATTGCCGGGGCCGCGAACAGGGTCGACCCGGCCGCAACCGCGGTGGTCTTCAGGAACTTCCGCCGCGAGGTGCCCGGCGAGTGGGTCGGGTGGGCCGATGGGATGGTCATCGAGAGGGACTCCGTTGACGGTCTGGAGATGCCTATAACCTAGGCCCGCCGGAGTCGGCTCGCTACCGGGTGATCGAGGATTCCGGGGCTGGGGACAGGCACCGTCGCCTGCGGCTCGCAGCCAGTCCCCGGGATTGGGTGGCTCCCCATTGCGTCGTCCTCGTTACATGGCCAAACCGGACGTCCCCGGCCGGATCCGGGCCGAGCTTTCCGAGATGAAGTTGATCGCTGTGCTGAGGAACCCGGTCGAGCGGGCCTATTCCGAGTACTGGTACAACCGGGTGCGGTTGCAGGAGACGGCGAGTTTCGAGGAGGCGATCGCGGAGGGTCGCTGACTGAAGCGGGGAAACTACGCCGATCAGATCGGCAATGTGCTCGAGTCGTTCCCCAGGCAACAGCTGCTGGTCGTCCTGCTCGATGATCTGAAGAGGGATGCTCTGGACGTGTACGAGTCGTGCTGCGAGTCCCTGGGTGTGGACCGGCAGTGGGCCGATCGCTGCCTGATTCCTCCTCTGAACCAAACACGCTGGCGAATCAATCCGCTGTTCTCGCTGCTCATGCACTGCCCTGGGATTGGTGGCCAACTGCTGCGGGTCCGGGGCGTGCGGAGACTCGCGAGTCTGGGGCCTCGACGCAAGTTCAAGCGACCGCCGATGAGCGGCTCGGCGAGGTCTCAACTGGTGGAGTACTACCGCGAGTCGAATCGGCGGGTGGGTGAGATGATCGGGCGTGAGCGGGGTCACTGGAACACCGGGTCGAGCGTGCCTGATGGCCACGGCTGCCTCGAGAAAGCGGCCGGTCAGATTGGCGATTGAGGTCTGCGGGACCGATGTGGTAGAACATGGGCATGAGTGTTTCACAAAGCGGTCGTTGTGCGGGACCCGTCTCACGGCGGAGCTTCCTTGAGGTGGGCAGCCTGGCGCTGGGCGGTCTGACTCTGCCGGACCTGTTGTCGCGACGTGCTGCGGCCCGCGAGACTGTCGGCGGCGCTGTTGATACGTCGGTGATCCTGATCTGGCTTCAGGGTGGTCCCAGTCACATGGAGACCTACGACATGAAGCCCGAGGCTCCGGTGGAGTACGGTGGGCTGCTGAAGCCGATCCAGACCACGGCTCCGGGAATGGACATCTGCGAACTGCTGCCGTTGCACGCTCGGGTCGCTCACAGGTTCAACGTCATCCGCTCGATCTCTCACGGATTCGCCAACCACGCGGGAGGAGCCGGGCGGTTTCTGTCGGGGTACAACCCGCTGCGTCCGTTGGATCCCAAGTCGCAGTTCCCCTGTCTGGGACCGGTCGTTTCGAAGATGCTGCAGGGCAAGCGGGACCTGTCGATGCCCAACTACGTCGCCAGTGCGACCAACGTCTACGGTGGCGGCAGTGCCGGCCTGGGACCGGCCTACCTGCCGTTTGTCATCGGCGGCGATCCCAACTCGCCGGGATTCAAGGTCAACAATCTCTCTCTGGCCCCCGCCATCAAGGACCGTCTCGGCGACCGAACGCTGTTGCTGGGCGCGCTGGACGGTCTGCGTCGCGACGTCGACAACTCGCGGTTGATGGATTCGATCGACAAGTTCAACCGGGAAGCCATCAACCTGCTGACCAGTGAGCGGGCCCGGCGGGCGTTTGACATTTCGCAGGAACACCCGCGGATCCGCGAGAAGTACGGCCGGCACAGGTGGGGGCAGCGGGCGCTGTTGGCCCGTCGGCTGGTCGAGGCGGGCACCAGCTTTGTGACCATGCAGATGCAGAACCCGGGGATCTCAGGCGGCATCGGCAACTGGGACATCCACGCCGTCAACGGCCACCTCTACGACGACGCCAAGGCTCGCTTGCCGGTCTTCGACAAGGCGATCTCGGCGCTGGTCGATGACATCTACCAGAGGGGCCTGGACAAGAAGGTGATGGTGATCGTGGCTGGTGAGTTCGGCCGTACGCCACGCATCAATCCTCAAAAGGGCACCTCGTCGAAGGTCATGCAGCCCGGTCGCGACCACTACCCCGGCGCGATGTCGGTGCTGGTTTCCGGCGGCGGCATGCAAACCGGCCAGGTGATCGGCGAGACCACCGCCAAGGGAGTCCGCCCCAAGCAGCGGCAGCTGGATCCCAACGACCTGCTGGCTACCGTCTACCGCTTCCTGGGAATCGACTACGACGCGATGATTCCCGACACCAGCGGCCGTCCGGTGCCGCTGATCCCCGACGGCACGCCGATCCGCGAACTGCTCTGAACCCGGTTGAGCGGTCAGATCCCAGGCCAGGTCGAGGCAACCGGTGCTACTCGAGTAGTCGGAGAGTGTTGTTGCGTCTCCACTCCTTGATCGCCTCGGGCGTCATCGACGGTTCCACATCTCCACCTAGGCCGCGGCGTTTGAGTCCGGCGTAGTAGGCTGCGACGTCTTCTCCGGTGTTCAGGGTGAAGACTTCTCCATCGGGCATGAAGACAGTGCTTCCATCAGCGTCCGAGAGATCGAGTTTTGCACCTCGCCATTGGTCGTGACCTCCGTGCATCACCCGCGGCTGGTCCATTCCGTTGTTGAGTCTCGCAGCAATCTCCCGGGTTCTTGGATTCGTCCAGTTTTGGAGCACGACCTGGTTTTCGGCTGCCAGGGCGGCATTCTGCCCGGGGTTCTTGGGGTCGATGATTCCGAGCAGGTCGTAGTCACCCACCAGAGGTTTTCTTGAGCGGGTGTCGATGATCTGGCCGGGTTCGAGTTTCCAGCCGGGATTCTCGGACAATTCCAGCACATTGCCCCAGCGGGTTCTGGCGACACCGTCGGTGTCCACGATCGCGTAGCCGTTTTCATGGGCTGCCTGTCGGTGTGCCCTCCATTTCTCGTTTGTGCGATCGACCGTGACGATCCCGGTTTTCTTGCTGGTTTTCGCCTTGATAGCCATGGGCTTGGCCGGAAAGCCCCTTCGGATCAGAGGAGTCGACTTTACGTTGGTATTCCGCACGGCGATGATCAGGTTTTCCTGCTGGGCGACAAGCTGAAAGAGCCGGAAGTGCATCTGGGTCATGCCACTGCGAGCGACGACGTTGACGTTGGAAACGAGTTTCTTGGCCTTGGGCGCGACTCGCTTGGCTCCCTTCATCACCAGTGCCGAGAAGACGGCAACGCCGACGACAGCAATGAAATTCGCCAGGTGTTGGGCGGCCTGGTCGAGGTCCGAATTCGACCTGGCCGAATAGGTCAATCCGACTGCTGCTGCCAGGTCTTCGGCGGCCGTGACAACCTGCAGACCCAGGAAGGCGAAGCCGACAGCCACCATAACGGCATCGGCAATGAACCCGACACCGAAGTAGTGAGATCCTGCCCACACGGCCAGGGTTCCGGCGACCATCGCGATGGCGGCCGGAGAGATCATCATGGCGAACTCGTTCTGGAATTCGGCCGGCAGCAGCGGGAGGGTGCGATGCAGCACAGAGGTAAAGCGATCCTCCAGCGGCATTTCCGAGACCCGTTCTGTTCGGCGGATCGGGCCGGGCGTGGGTGTCGAACTGACAACCGATGTGCCGGTATCGAGTCACTGACCAAACAGGGGATCGTTGAAGATCGGTCCTGGAGTTCGTTCGCCGCCCATTGTGAGTCTCTCAGCGACTGCCTGCTTACTAGCGGGGGAGCCTCGAAGTCAGGAGTGGTCTCGAATCAGCCGCCGATGAGCACGGTCGGGCAGCCGACGGTAATCGCTCCGCCGTGGGCCGTCGAGTCGCCCATCCGCGCCGCGGGGGATCCGCCGATCAGGACGCTCATCGAGCCCATCACGATCGAATCGGGCGGTCCCACGCAGATCGCCATGTCTCCGATTCGTGCAGCGGGCACACCGCCGATCAGGACCGTGGGGCAGCCGACCGAAACGGGACCACCCACGTGGGGAATTGGCGGGGTGCCCGGTGTCACCATCGGACAGACGTGCATGTCGGAAATGCGAGCGGCAGGTGGCATGGCCTGGTTCCTGTTCCGTTGAGGGATGCTCTTGGGGCCGTCTAATCGGCGGTATTGTCCGAGGGAGGTGATTCCTGCAGGACGCTGACGAGTTCGAATCGCTCGAACTTCTGTGAAAACTCCTCGGTCGCAAAGATGCACCAGCCGCCCTCGTCGGGGGCTTCGATCAGGACACCGTCGATCCCGGTCATGATCTCCTCGACCACGTCCTGCTGGCTGTTTTGGAGGATCTGGTGCAGCAGGCTGGGCCACCAGTAGGCGAACAGCGATTCGGTTCGAGACTTCTTGCCGGTGGCCGGGTTGAAGGTGGCCAGTGAGCGGAGGTGCTGATGCAGGTCCGGGGTGGGCGACTGAGAGAAGATCAGCATTGCTGCGTCGTTGCCGGTCACCTCTTGTACGGCCGCGGGCAGTCGGTCGCGGTCTTCGGGCGAGAGCAGGACCGGAGAGTGCTCGGCGATGATTTCGGCGGAGAGCCAATCCAGCAGGTAGTTCGGATCGGTGAAGTCCTCGGGCAATGCGCTTCCACCGCGGGCAAAGTCGACGATCGCATGCAGTGGGCTCAGGCTCGAGAGCCGCTGCGCCATGGCCCACAGACCGGCCGTGTTGTCCGGGGCCGAGGTGGTCAGGACCAGCCCGGTCTGGCAGGTGACCTGGCAGACCGGAGACGCTGATCCCTCGGCATCGGGGGTCGAGCCAGAGTCAGCCAGGGAGACGCGGATGACGGAATTGTGGCCGATCTCGATTTCATCGCCATCGGAGAGCCCCACGATTTCGTCGACGCGACGGTGGTTGACCATCGTGCCATGGCTGCTGAGGTCGTGCAGTTGGCAGTCGGGAGGGACCAGCTCGATCCGGCAATGTTCTCGGGAAACAGACCGATCCTGTTCGATCACGAGGTCACAGTCGGCCTGGCTGCCGATGACCAGTGGCTTCCCGGCGGCCAGCGGGGCCGTCATCCCGGCGGCGGGGCCATGCACCACCTGCAGCGACCCGGGTGCCGGAGTCGCTTCGCCACTGTGGTCAGAGGACACGGGAGGCCGGTCGGGTTGTCGAGAATCCGGAGTCAATTCGCCGCCGGCGGCTGCGGCAGGAGCCTCTTCCACGACGTCGGCCGGGGGGTGCTCGGACTGAGCGGGTCCCTCGGCCGGGTCGTCCGCGTGGAGGCGGATGGCCAGGACGGTCGCATTTCCGATCTGAATCTCATCTCCATCGTGAATCTCAGAGGACTCAATGTCCGCGCCATTGAGTCGAGTTCCATTGGCACTGAGATTGGTCAGGCCGAGGATGGGCGGCAGCCATTGGACCTGGCAGTGTCGTCGAGAAACCACGGGATCGTCCTGGATGGTGATGTCGCATTCGTCGAGTCGTCCGACCAGCAACGAGTGGCCCGGGGGGACCGTGACCGTTTGTCCGGACGAGGTCCCACTGGTGATTTCGATCACGACCTGGAGGTCATTTTCGGCCATCGTTGTTTTCGCTTGTCTCAGCAGGACTTGTTACCGGTCTTGGAGTCGTCAGCCTCGGTGGGCTCCAGCAGTTCGACATCGGTGGTGCCGGAAGGCGAGGAGGGACTGGCGCCGCTTCCACTTCCGGCGGACCCGCCGCTGTTGATCATGACCAAAGTGCCCTGGATCGAGACGCCCGTTGGGCCGATGTTCACGTAATTGCCACCCACCTTGAGTGTCAGGCTCAGGCCAGCCTCGATCACCACGTCCATTCCGCCCTTGATGTGGATGGACTGTGCGGCTTCCAGAGCCGAGCTCTGGCCGACCTTCTGATCCAGGTTGCTGCCGACGGTCAGTGACATGTCGCCGCCAACCTGCTCGGACTGTGCCCCCCCGATGTCCAGGTGCGCGTCACCTCCGACACTCTCAATCACGTCGCCTTGGACGACGGTCTCCTGGTTCTCGGCGACCGTCAGGTACATGTTCTTGTCGAGCTTCTCGACGTGGTCGTTCTTGACGCCCAGGTGCTTGTTGCCGTGAACGAATTCCACCTGGTCGCCTTCTCCACCGTTGTCCCCGATGCCGACGATCAGGTGGCGATTGGCGACGACGCGTTCGTTGGAGTCGTTCTTGACGCGGACGTCCATGTTCCGTTCGGCGTGCAAGAAGATCTGTTCCTTGTCCTTCTTGTCTTCGATGCGGAGTTCGTTGAACCCGTCGCCGTTCTTGGAACTGTTGGTCTTGATGTAGCTGAGCGTCTGGTTGGCGGGCAACTCGTAGGGGGGCATCTGCTCCGCGTTGTAGACGCTTCCGACGATCAGCGGTCGGTCGGGGTCGCCTTCGAGAAAGTCGACGACGACTTCCTGTCCGATGCGAGGAATCGACATGAAGCCCCACTTCTTGCCGGCCGAGTTGTGGGCGACTCGAATCCAGCACGAACTGCTCTCGTCACTCTCGCCCTCGCGGTCCCAATGGAACTGCACCTTCACGCGTCCGTACTCGTCGGTGTAGATCTCCTCGCCCTTGGGTCCCACCACGACGGCGGTTTGCACACCGGAGATCATCGGCTCGGGGCTGACTCGAGCGGGGCGGAAGACGACCGAATCGGGAATGCAGGTGAACGAGTTGTTGTAGTCGTGACCAATCGGGCCGCCGGTTTCATAGGCCAGGGGCTCGTTGGCCGTGTGATGCACTGTCGTGATCACGAAGGACTGGTTCTTGTCGCCTCCGGCACGGTCACCGGTGATCGTGAACTTGCCACCGGGTGTGAACGACTTGCAGAGGCTCGTGGCGTTGATCGTGTCGTGTTCGACCTCCTCCTCTTCCATCCGCAGCTTGACCTCAGCATCTCCGTCGGATTTCTGCTGGTATTCACCCGGATAGTCGTAGACCTCGTACTTGTCGATTCCCGGCAGGCTGACGACGCTGTTGGAATTCGTCATCAGGTTGGTACTGGGAGTCTCGAAGTTGTGGTCTGTCTGGGCCCACTTACCCGGCACGAAGCCGAACCGATGCGACCAACTCATGATGTGGTCGGCGATCGCCACGCGACTCCGGGATGGCGGATAGTCGACCTCATTCTCTGCGCAGTCCTTGTACGCTCCGACCTGGTCGGCCAGCACGAGAGTATGTTTGCCGTCCTCGTGCCTGAAGTAATAGAAGATGCCCTCGCGTTCCATCAGGCGTGACACGAAGTTGAAGTCGGTCTCGCGGTACTGCACGCAGTAGTCCCACTGCTTGTGCTCTCCTTTGATCTCAGACGTTTCGTAATCGCTGAAACCAAGGTCTCCGAAGACCTTCTCGATGATCTCGACCACCGTCTGCTGCTGGAAGATCCGGCAATCGGCGGTTTGCGAGAGGAACCAGAGCCAGGGGACGAGAGTTGCGCGGTAGTTGCGGCGTCCGTCTTCGGCGTCGCCGGCGACCAGTTCGGAGATGAAGCCGTTGAAGAAGTGGGGTGATTCGTCGGTGAGCCTGAGGCAGACGGTGACGTTCTGGCCGACGATGTCGCTGGCCGCGATCGCGTCGTTGTCCGAAACCAGGTCGAGCTCGAACTTGAACAACCGTGAGAGATGTTCGGAGCCGTGGAAGCGGTTCAACAGCAGCTCGTTGTCTCCGAGCGGCGTTGTCAGTTCCAGGGCACGGTTTTCTTGGAGGAGTGCCATCGAGCGGACCTCGGAAGTACTGGTCTTTGGAGTGCGAAGTGTTCTGACTGTACGCGGGTCTGCCTGGTGTGACGGCGAGACGCAGGAGCCGGCCCAGTCGGCCTGCTCTT
>CAUZJR010000048.1:0-18608 GCA_963580005.1 Planctomycetota bacterium | reverse complement strand
TGCCTGATCGCTCGGCGACTGGTCGAGCGGGGCGTGAGATTCGTGCAGTTGTTCCTCAACGGGCAGCCCTGGGACAACCACAACAACATCAAGTCGGCCCTGCCGGCCGCCTGCCGACGTACCGACAAGCCCGCCGCCGCACTCGTCAAGGACCTCAAACGCAGCGGGCTGCTCGATACAACCATCGTCCACTGGGGCGGTGAGATCGGACGGCTGCCGGTGACCGAAGGGGACCCGATCAGTGGAGGACGTGATCACAACGGACAGGGATTCACCAACTGGCTCGCCGGTGGCGGGATCAAGGGGGGGATGACCTATGGCGAGACCGACGACGTGGGGCACAGGGCGGTGGTCGACAAGGTCACACCCAACGACTTCCAGGCCACACTGCTGCACCAGTTCGGCATCGACTATCAAAAGCTGTTCTTCTTCCACAACGGGCAGCAACAGCAATTGACCAACGGGCGACCGGCTCGAGTGGTCAAGGACATCCTGGCTTGAGACGACCGGAGACTGTCACCTTGAGACTCGTGGATCGACTGAACCTGGCCCTGCTGTGCGCCACCGCAGCCACCACCGCAGCCGCCACCACCGCAGCCAACGCCGCACCACCTGCCTCGGCCGATGCCGGTTACACATCGCGTCTGAAGTCGGTTTTCAAGCAGCGGTGCTACGCCTGCCATGGTGCGTTGAAGCAGCAGGCGGGCTTGCGGCTGGATACGGGGGCGTTGATCCGCAAGGGGAGCGAGAACGGTGCGATTGTCGAGCGGGGGGCGGTCGAGAGGTCGGCGTTGCTGCAGAAGGTGACAGCCACGGATCTCTCGGAGCGGATGCCACCGATCGGCAAGCCGCTGGAGCCTGCTGAGATTGCTGCCATCCGGAAGTGGATTGCCGCGGGCAGTCCGTCGCCGGCTGCCGAGGAGGCGGAAGTCGATCCTCGAAACCACTGGTCTTTCCGGCGTCCGTTGCGAAAGACCGAGCCGGTGATCAGTCAACCGCTCTGGGCTTACAACTCGATCGACCGCTTCATCCATGCCCAATACGACAGGCAGGGCCTGCGGCCGGTCGCCGACGCGCTGCCCGAGGTGCTCTTGCGGCGTGCCCACCTGGACCTGGTCGGACTGCCACCCACAGCCGGCCAGTTGCAGGCCTACCTGGCCGATCCGTCCCAGGCGCACTACCGCCGGATAGTCGATCGTCTGCTGGCCTCTCCACGGTACGGCGAACGCTGGGGCCGGCACTGGATGGATGTCTGGCGGTACTCCGACTGGTACGGCCGTCGCAAGGTCAACGACGTCCGCAACAGTGCGCCTCAGATCTGGCGCTGGCGAGACTGGATCATCAATTCACTCAACAGTGACAAGAGTTACGCAAGGATGGTGCAGGAGATGCTGGCAGCCGATGAGTTGGCCGCCCGTGACGACTCGGCCTGGCCGGCCACCGGGTACCTGATCCGCAACTACTTCTCGTTGAACCCCAACGACTGGATGCGGCATTCGGTCGAGTACACCGGCAAGGCGTTTTTGGGTCTGACCTTCAACTGCGCGCATTGTCACGACCACAAGTACGACCCGATCACTCACGAGGACTACTTCCGGATGCGGGCGTTTTTCGAGCCGATGGGTGTGCGGCAGGACCGTGTACCCGGCCAGCCCGACCCGCCGCCCTATCCGCCCTACGTCTATTCCGGTTCCCGAACCGCGGTGCGGATTGGCATGGTCAGGATCTTTGACGAGCGGCCCGACGCCAAGACGTGGCTGTACACCGGTGGTGACGAGCGGAACAAGGACAAGGAGCGGGGCAGTATCACCGCGGGTGTGCCCTCGTTCCTGGCAGACCTGTTCCCCGAGATCAAGCCGATCGAATTGCCGCTGGAGGGTTGGTATCCGGGTTCGCGCCCCAATATCCAGCAGACGGTGCTCGAGGAACAGCGGCAGGCGGTGGCCGCCGCACAACTGCGGCTGAACGAGGTCTCTGATCAGCCGGTCGACACCCGGGCGTTGCAACAGAAGTTGGCCCAGGCTCGCGCTGCACTGGACGAGGCGGTCAAGCAGGCGATGGCTGCGGGTCAGGGCGGAGCATTGGCCGGTCGGCAATCGCTGTTCATCGATGCCGAGACCGGACGCAGGATCGTGCAGAACACGATGCCGGGTCTGAAGTCCCTACCCCGGGGCACTCGCATCTCCTTCCAGCTGAAGATTCTCGAAGACAACCACGTCAACTTCCAGTTGGCCAAGAACACCAGGACGGGACTCACGGCCCTTTACCTGGCTTTCGTCAATGGCAAGATCAGTGGCTACCGACCCGGTGGATACAGCGAGTTCACCCTGGGCCGCTACGATGCCGCGGCCGGCCAGGTTCATTTCCACGTGAGCCTGGTGATCGAGCCCGACGGCGACCGTGCGCTGGTGAGTGTCAGGCTGGAGGGAAGCCGGAAGGATCTGTGTCACGACGTGCCCATCGCCCTGAATGGCTGGAATCCGACAAAACACCCTCACCAGCCCTTCACCTTCGATTGCCGGACCGGTACCAAGGTGCTGGTGGACGAAGTTGAGCTGGTTGCCGGAGCGCAGCGGTTCAGATGGGGATTCGAGTCGCCGTTGTTTCCCGACGGTGAGGACGTGGCGGGGATCGAGGGCTGGCAGATTCACCCACAATCCGAGCCGGCGGCCACATCGGTGGTCTCGATGATCGCCGGCAGCGAGTTGGCTCGAGAGAGCTATACCCGGTTCAAGCAGGTCGAGGCGTCACTGGCCGCGGCCAGCCTGGGCACCCGGGTGGCTCGTGACGGCCTGGCCGCCAAGCGACTGAAGCTGGCAAGCATCGAGGCGACGGTGGCCGCCGACACGGCCAAGCGGCAGCGGGTCAAACCGGCAAAGATCCAGGCCCTGTCGCGAGATGCTTACGGCAAGCAGTTGGCGGCGGACACCGCGGTGGCGGATTGGCAGATCCTGGAGGCACGCTTTGAACTGGGACGTGCCCGGGGCCTGCCCAAGGATGACAAGCAGAAGGCGGCCCGCATCAAGACTCTGCAGCAACAACTCGACGCTGCCCGCAAGGCGAAGCAGGCTGTCGCCACCAGGCGGGCCAAGGCGGCGGTGTCGACGGAGTACACGCTGATGAGCCGGGTGACGAGCAACAGGTCGACCGGACGGCGGGCGTCGCTGGCCCGGTTCATCGGCGATGATCGAAACCCGCTGACGCCTCGGGTGGCGGTCAACCACATCTGGCTGAGGCACTTTCACGTACCTCTGGTCGAGAGCGTCTATGACTTCGGCCGCAACGGCAAGCGACCCACTCATCCCGATCTGCTCGATTGGCTCGCCGTCGAGCTGGTCGAGCACGACTGGAGCATGAAGCGACTGCACCGCCTGATGGTGACCAGCCATGTCTACCAGTTGAGCGATCAGAAGCTGGGTTCCGAGGAGTCGATCGGGCACAACGTCGCCCGCGACAAGGACAATCTCTGGTATTGGCGTCGCAGGCGGGGTCGGATGGAGGCGGAGGTGATTCGCGACAGCGTGTTGGCGCTGGCCGGTCGCCTGGACTCATCGATCGGCGGCCGGGTGCTGCTGAATACCCGGGCCCTCTCGACGGGCCGCCGCAGCCTGTACTACGAGGTGTACCCCGAGGCGGGGGGGAACACGCTGTTTGCCGAGGTCTTTGATCCGGCGGATCCGGGCGATTGTTTCCGACGAACCACCACGGTGGTGCCTCAGCAGGCATTGGCCCTCAGTAACAGCGACCTGATCCAGATGGCGACAGCCGGTACGGCCGGACAAATCGAGGGCACGAAGCCCGAGACCTTTATCCGCAATGCGTTCGTACACGTATTGTCGCGGCCTGCGAGTGATGAAGAGGTCGCCGCCTGCGAGGCCTTCTGGGCCGAGCAGCTGCGTGAATTGAAAGACGAAGTCCGGGTGCGTAAGAGCCTGGTGAGGGTGTTGTTCAACCACAATGATTTTGTCACGATCCGGTGACGGTGCTCCTCAAGAGCCCGTCGGGGACGTGTAAGGAATCCTTCGGATGAGACCGATGCAAAGACGAGACTTTCTGGCCGATTTCGGGCTGGGCTTCACCGGCCTGGCCATGGGTTCGATGCTGGCCGATGACGGCATTCTCCGCGGGGCCACACCCCCCAGCGGCGACAGCCACTTCGCGGCTCGGGCCAAGTCCATCGTCTGGGTCTTTCTCTCCGGTGGCTACAGCCAGATGGAGACGTTTGATCCCAAGCCGATGCTGACCAAGTACGCCGGCAAGACCTACTCTCAGACACCCTTCCCCAACCCCGTCGAGTCTCCTCTGCACCGGCAACGCTTCCGGAGTGCACCGGCCGAGGAGATCAACATCCGCGACGTGTACACGAAGATCTTCCCGATGCAGGTGGGGTTCAAGCGTCACGGAGAGAGCGGCATCGCGGTGACCGACTGGTGGCCTCACTTGGCCAAGCAGGTCGATGACATCTGTTTCGTGCGGAACATGTGGACGACCGACAACGATCACGCGGCCGAGAACCAGATTCACACCGGCCGGCACAAGCTGGATGAGACGCAGCCGAGCATCGGGGCCTGGGCGCATTACGGGCTGGGGTCTCTGAATGAGAACCTGCCGCGGTTCGTGGTGCTGGGCGGGCCGACTCGAACCGACACCCGGGAGTCGATCGACTCGTACTACCTCGGCCCGGCCCATGCCGGTGTCCCGCTGAAACTCAACGACAAGAACCCGCTGGTCTTTGGCACTCGTCCAGCCGGCCAGTCGGCCCAGGGGCAGGCCAACGAGTTCGACCTGGTGGCGAAGCTGAATCGGTTGACGGCCAGGGAGCGTCCCGAGGACGACCGGCTGGCGGCTCGGATCAAGTCCTACGAATTGGCGTTTCGGATGCAGGCGGCGGTGCCCGAAGCGGTGGCACTCGCTGAGGAAACAACCGGGACTCAGCAGATGTACGGCATCGACCAGGGACCGACGAAGGTGGCCGGGCAGAGACTGCTGGCGGCACGCCGGATGGTCGAACGAGGCGTACGGTTCGTGCAGGTCTTTCCGTCATCGTATGGAACGTGGGATTCGCACCAGAAGCTGAAGGCGAACCATTCCCGGATGTGCAAGTCCGTCGACAAGCCGATTGCCGGGTTCCTGGCCGACCTGAAACAGCGTGGCTTGATGGACGATGTGGCGGTGGTGTTCTGCACAGAGTTCGGCAGGACTCCGGGTCGCGAGGAGCGAGGCAATGCCACGACCGGTCGAGATCATCATCCTCACGGCTTCACCGTCTGGCTGGCCGGCGCGGGACTCAAGCGCGGTCACGTCCATGGTGCGACCGATGAACTGGGCTACCACGCCCTGGGCCAGGGCCACTACGTGACCGATCTGCATGCCACCGTGTTGCACCTCATGGGCCTGGACAACCGGCGGTTGGAGGTCCCGGGCCGGAAGCGGCTGGATATTGACCGTGGCGAGGTGATCCACGACATCCTGGCGTAGTTCTCCACTGTGGATCTTCGGCAACCGGAGCAGGCCCAGGTCGAACCGCTTCTGCGTCTTGATGCTGAACAGGCGATCTGCCTCGGGCATCCCTGCGGCGGGTTCGCCTATTCGTGCCTCAGGGCTTCGATCGGATCCATGTCGGCGGCGCGTTGGGCGGGATAGACACCGAAGATGATCCCGACGCCGAGTGAAATGCCGACCGAGAGTGCGACCGACCACGGCGCAATCCTCGGCTCCAAAGCGTACACCTCCGCGGGCAGCATGTCGGGGTTGATCAGTGTCGCCAGGCTCCGCAAGCCACGGAACAGGGGTCCGCAGAACAGGCCGAAGCAGACCCCGAGCAGGCCTCCGGTGGTTGTCAGCACGACCGTCTCGACCAGGAACTGCTGGGTGATGTGGCGGCGGGTCGCCCCTAGGGCCCGGCGGATACCGATCTCCCTGGTCCGTTCGGTGACGGTGGCCAGCATGATGTTCATGATGCCGATGCCGCCGACCAGCAGCGAGATTCCGGCGATGACCACCAGCAGGATATTGAACATCGCGCGGGTCCGTTCGGCCTGTTCCAGCAGTTCCTTGGGGACGACGACGGCGAAGTCTTCCTGGTCGTGATATCGCTCGAGCAGCGTCTCGATGATCGAGGCCGTTTCGTTGACGTACTCGATGTCACTGACCCTGATGGTGATCTGGCTGAGTTGGACTTCCTCGCCGTACCAGTTACTGCCTCCGACACCGACCCGTTTCATCACCATGTCGCCGATGCGTTGCCGCATGGTCTTGAGCGGGATGTAGGCATCGAGGTTGTATTCACGAGCATCGAGGCTGCCGCCGATCGCGGCTGACGCCGTGCGGGGCTTGGTCTGGCCGATGATCACGTAGTACTCGGTGCCGACCCAGATGGTTCGTCCGATCGGGTTCTCGTACGGGAAGAGCTTGGTGGTGGTCTCGTGACCGAGCACGACCACTTTCTGTCCCCGGTCCCTCTGGGTGAGCCATCGGCCCCGGGCGATCTCCAACTGGTTCAGTGCCAGGTACTCCTCCATACAGCCGACGAGCTTCGAGTCGGTGGTCAGGTTGTTGTTCCTCAACTGGAACTGCAGTTCCCGCATCGGCACCGAACTCTCGATGCTGGGAATGTTCGACGTGATGCGGCGGAAATCTGCACGGGTGAGTCCGTACCGTCTGACCTGCGAGCTGGCGGCGGCGCCGTCGCTGGATCCGGTGGGCTTCCTGGTGCGGACGATGATGTTCTTGGCGCCCAGTTCCAGGATCTGCTGCTGCGCGCGGTAGCTGACACCTTCTCCCATGGCCACCAGCCAGATGACCGTCGACGTGCCGATGAAGATGCCCAGCGCGGCGAGGCTCGCACGCATCTTCTGGACGGCCAGCCCCTTGAGTCCGAGCTGGATGGTGCGGAGAAATGAACCGCTCACGATGTCATACCCTGTCTGCAACGGACGTTCAGAATGCGGTCCGGAGTCGGCCCTGCGCGTCGCGGCAGTCCGGCCCATGCGGGGGTTCGGGTCACCGCGACCAGGAGGCCACTTCCTGACCCTTGGGAGCGGGTTTTGCGGGCTTGGTTTTGGTCTTGGTCTTGGAGTTGCCCGGCTTCGACCCCGGCTTGCCGGTCTTGGTGGACTCGTCGTCGGCTGTCCTGGCGGAGCCGGTGATCCGCAGAGCTTCCTGCTGGGCTTCGGTGATGAAGGCGAGCGGATTCAGCACGACCTCCTGTCCTGCCTCGAGTCCGGAAATGACCTCGACAAACTTGTCGTTGTTTTCGCCGGTCTGCAGAGCTTGCTTCTTGATGCCCAGCGGCGTGGTGATCCAGCAGAGTGTCTCGTTGCTTTCGGTTTGCACAATCGCGGCCACGGGGACGGTCAGCACGTTCTTCCGAGATGCGATCAGGATCTCCACCTCGGCGCTCATCCCCGGTTTCAGATCCCGGGACCGTGGCAACTCGATCACGGTGTCGTACTTCACGACGTTCCCGGACCACCAGCCTGCCGGACGCGCCACCTTGGCCACCGAGATGACTTTCCCCTGGATGGTCCGGTCGGGCAGGGTCACGGTGGCCTTGAGTCCCGGCGTGATCCGTTTGAGGATGGATTCGTGGACGCCGATCTTGATCTGCATCTTGTCCAGGTTGGGCATCAGCAACAGGACCTGGTTCTTGTAGACCGTCGCTCCTTCCTGGACCTCCGGAGCATTCTTCCATCGAGCGGCTTTCGGATGGATCACCATCCCGTCTCGAGGCGCTATGACCACGCAGTGCTGGAACTCCTCGATCGCGGAATCCCGCCTGTGCTCGTCGGCGAAGGTCCGCTCGGCGGCGGCCTTGTATTCGGCCGTGGCCGATTTCAGCTCCCCCTGGAGCCTCTCCATGCGTTCGGCCTTCGTGAATCTCTTCAGGACATCGATATTGGTTACCTGGATGACCAGGTTCATCTTCGCCTGCGAGAGCTGGAACTCGCGTTGCTCGACCTTCAGGCTACTGACGTAGCCGCGTGCGGCCATCATCCGGTCATGGTCCAACATGTTCCGAGCGGTCAGAACGCTGGACTTGGCGACCGCGAGGAATTTCTCGAGCTCGGTCAGCCGCTCGACGAATTCCCCTTCGAGGTACGCCTTGACCGCCAGGCCCGAGCGGTTCATGTGGGCCTTCAGTTGAACCTCGCCCGCCTTGCACCAGTGCGCGTACTTGGATCGCTCGTGGATCTGTTCCTCGATCAACAGCGTGTCGAGTCTCAGGAGTTCCTCACCCTTCTTGACGATGCTGCCGCTTTCGACGACCGACGTGATCGTGTTCTGCCCCCGGACCTTGCAGCGAATCTCGGTGTTCTCAGAACTCTCGAGCGTCCCCGGTTCGGTGACTGTGACGTCGAGGTCGCCCAACACAACCTGGTAGGTCAACTGCGGGCCGTCCGGCGTGGAGGGCAGCAGGGCAGTGACCGCGACACCCACGACGACCAGCAGCAGGACTCCGGACCCGACGGCAATCATCCACCGTCCTGTTCCACTTCTGGAGGCAGCGAAGGTGGCAGCAGTCCCGGTCGTGGGGAGGTCGGTGCTGCCGACTCCGGTGTCAGAGCTGGCTCGGGCGTCCGGGAATACCTCAGTCACCATGGTCGGGCTTCCGTGTGCGGGACTTGCTCTTGGTCTTGGTCTTGCTTTTGGTCTTGCCGGCGGTTGAAGGGTTCGCTGGTGTCTTGGTCGTTTTCGGAGAGTCGGGCTGGTTCTGTTCAACGTGTCCCTTGGGATTGAGCAGGACCTTGTCGCCCTCGTTCAATCCGCCGAGAACGACGATGAATTCATCGTTGCTGTCGCCCAGTTCCAGCGGTCGCGGTTCGATACCTCGCGAGGTCTTGACCCAGCACAGGTGTCCGTTTTCGGCTTCGACGACGGCGGCCACCGGGACCGAGAGGACATCCCTGTGTTCGGCCAGCACGACCTTCACGACAGCCGTCATTCCGGGCCGCAGTCCGGCGGCGGAGGGCAGGTCGATGATCGTGTCGTATTTCACCATGTTGCCGGTCCACCATGCGGCCGGCCGGGTGACGCTGGCGACATTGGAGATCTTGGCTTCGAGGGTCAGGTCGGGGAGTACGACGGTGACCGGGAGACCGACCCTGATCCGTTCGATCATCTCTTCGTGGATGCCCACCTTGATCTGCATCCGGGACAGATCGGGCATCAGCAATAGGACCTGGTCGTAACGAACGTTGACTCCCTCGGTGATTTCCGGCTCGTTCTTCCAGGGGGCGGGCAGCGGATAGATGACCAGGCCACCACGGCTGGCCCTGATCACACAATTGGTCAGCTCCTCCTTGGCACGTGTCCGCCGGGACAGGTTCATCGCCAGTTCGGCTTCGTCACGCTTGACGTACGAATGGCCCGCTGTCAGTTCACCTCGTCGGGTCTCCAGTTCCATCGCCTTGGTGAACCGTTTCAAGACATCCAGCCTGGTGCGGCTGACCATCAACTCGAGCTGCGCCTGTTCGACGGTGAGCGATTGGCTCTGGACTTCGAGCTCCGTGACGAATCCCTGCTTGAAGAGGCTGTCGGAGCGGAGCAGCATCTTCCGAGACGCCTTGAGATTCGCCTCGGAGATCGCGACCGACTTCTCACGTTCCTTCAACTGGGTGACGTACTGTCCCTGTTCATAAGCCCGGATGGAGATCTTGGCCGTGGCCAGGCCTGCCGTGGTCTTGGCGAGGCTGGCTCGTGACTTGTGGACATTCGTCTTGGAGAGACTGAGGTTCTCTTCGAGTTCCTTGGTGTCCAGCCGAACGAGTTCGTCGCCCGGTTTGACTTCCGTCCCGCTGGGGATCACCCAGGTGACCGTGTTGGAACCGCGGACCTTGGACTTGATCTCGGTGTTGTTGCTGCTCTCCAGGGAACCCTGTTCGGTGATGGTGACCAGCAGGTCGCCTCGGGTGACCTCAAACGTGATCGCCGTGTTGCCTGCACCCTGCGTCGCGAACAGGGTGGGTTGCAGGGCCACGACAGATACGACGAGGACAATCAGGCCGAGGCCCAGCACGAGCAAAGTTCCCGATCGCTTGCGGGGCCGCTGCCGCTGACCACTCATCCTCAACGACCGCGCATCCGTTGCGGTGGTTTCAGGGGGGGCGGCCTCTGGGATCACTTCTGTCGTCAAGTTCCGTCTCCGGTCCCGGCGCAAGTCACTCAGCGGCGACTGCCAGGACGTGGGTTGGCAGGTGGAACGAGTGCCTGGCCGGTCTTGTCGCTACCGAGCAGGTCTGTACCCACAGTAGTTTGGCGTTCCTGGGAGAGTGAATCAATGGGCGTCTGCGGGATCCCTGTTCTCCAATTCGAGTTTCCCGCCGGTCTGCGGCTCACCGAAACAGCCCGTCGCCATCCCTCCTGGGACGCTGCCGATGGATCGGCGTCGTCGCCGTCTCCGTCGGTTGATTGTTCGATCCACCGGCCCTGGGAATCCAGCTTCATGATTCCCAGTTCACGGGCCAGCCGCATCCGGGTTGCATAGTAGCTGAACCAGGTATTCATGAACTGGTTCTGCGCGGACAGCAGGCTGCGGAGCCCATCGATAAGATTCCTGGTCGTGTTGCCGCCGAAACTGGGAGGTGCTTGGCCCGGCTGAGTTGGTGGCACCGGTGCGTAGAGTCGTTCGCGGTTCATGTCGAGCTGCCGGATCCCGATGGCAACCGCCTGGCGCTGGATCTCGAGGAGCAGCTGCAGACGATCGATATCGCGTACGAGTTGTCGGAGCCCCTGGTGCAGGGCATCGCGTGACTGGATCAGTCCACGTCGGCTTCTCTGGAAGTTGACAAGCGATTCCCGGTAGGCATTCCGCTCGAGCACACGAGTCAACGGTGCGTCGAATTCAAGGCCGAGGCGGAGGGTGCTGGTCGCGGCACGGAAATCCGCGGGGTTGTTTCCGCCGGTGCGGACGTCGCCACTTGAGGTCACGTTCAGGACAGCCTGCAGCGCGTCAGCACGCACCTGGACCGTTCGCCAGGAATCCACCAGGGCCGCACGGCCGTTCATGAAATCGAGTCGGTTGGTGAGTGCCACATCGAACAACTCGGCGGAATCCAGTTCGATCTTGGGAATGGTGACGGTTTCGAGTCGAGCCCGGGTCTGAACCAGCATGGATCTTTGAACCAGCCGCATCAGGTTGGCCGTCCAGACGACCATGCGACGGATCGTGTCCTTGGCAGTCTTGTCATTGAGACCGTCCCGAATTGTGGAGATGTCGGTCATGACTTTGGTGAACGTCTGTTCGACTTCCTTGAGCGCTTTGGCGAGTTCGGCACGATCGTCCTTGAGTGCAGTTTTCTGGTCGGCCGACATGCTGAGTTCCCGTAGCGGAACGGCCTGGGCCAGGTGAGCCATGTCAGCCTTGACCGCCTCGAGTTGTTGGCGGACCTGTTCGACGAGCTTGACGAGCCCGTCCAGGACCTTCCGAACCGCTTCGACACCGGAGTCCTGGTCGAGCGATCCGACGAGCGCCTGCCGTGCTCGGATCTCTTTCCGCAACGTGGTGGCCTGGGGGCTGACCAGTTCGAACTGGCGGATCAGGCTGTCGTCCATCTTGACCGGGAGATCCGGCGGCAGTCCCAGGGTGCCTGTCGTGAAGCGGTCGATGGAGAACGTCAGGGCGTTGCGGCTGTCCAGGATCGTCGCCCGGGTTTCCTGGACCCGCTGCCGGAGCAGGTCCACCTGGACGAGGTCGATCAGGCCGCTTTGCTCCAGCGCGATCGTCTGGGACAGCAGTTGAAGCTGTTCATCGAGATTGTCCTGGGAGTTTCGGATTCGCTGGAGGTCCTGCAGCAGTCCGATGTAGCCACCCACTCCACCCGCACCCGAGGCGACCTGGACGAACGTACTTTGTCCACCTCGCTGGGGTCCGCCGACCCCGCTTTCTCCGATCGCCACCTGGGTGTAGAAGCCCTGGCGAAACTGGCCGTAGGCACGCAAGTTACCCAACAGCGACCGCTCGTCGCGGGTGAGTTCCTCCAGCGCGATGTCACGACCTGCTCCACGAAGCAGCGGCTGGACGAAGACGAAATTGGCCAGCGAAGAAGAGAGAGTGGCATCACCGCCGGAGAACTCGAAGACGAACGAGTTGGCGAACCCGGCGAGCAATTGCCCGGCCGTCGCCAGGCTCCGCTCGACCCTCAGCGTGGGCTTGGCCGACGTACTGCCCACCGTCAGCCGGTTGCTCTCGATGCCCTCGGTCGGTCCGCTTACGACGTACTTTCCCGACGCCGCGTCGTACGACAGGCTCGCGGGATTCAGCGAGCCGTTGTGAGTGTACGTCGAGCCAAAACCGCCGTAGTACTGAGTGTCGAGCCGGAAACGCTCGGCGGTGACGTCCAGTGCCGAAAGGTAGAGCGTTTCGAGCTGATTCTGGTGTCTCGGGGAATGCACATAGGCCAGTTGAACCGACGAATCGATGTCGAGAAGCAGCTCGCCGGATTCGGTCAACTCGGCGTATTCCCCGAGAGTCTTCTTCCAGATCGGGTTCTCCAGATCCGCACGCTGACCGTTGTCGTTCCAATGCTCCCATCCCTCCATTCCGTTCACCTCGTGCATGTACTGCTGCGAGGTGGGATCGTCCAGTGGCATGGGCGAATGGTCCGGATCGTGGGGATCAAAGAACCGGCTGCGGGGATCCATGTCGATGTCGTAGTCCTCGGCCCGCCAACGTGGGTCGACGTTTCGTTCGGAAATCACGCGGTAGGCGTCTTCGTCGGCCTGGACGCGGTACTGGGTCTGCGAACAGCCGGTGTTGCCCAACGACACGCAACTGGCGATTGCCAGCAGAGTGATCCAGCGGAGGTGGGAGCCTGTGTAACAGCCCATTGCCATGCATCCGCCGCTTTTGACCGGTTGGACATGCTGTTTCGAGATCTCGTACTGATGTCCCGAATCTCTCAGAAGACCCGGAAGTCCTTGCGCGCAACGTCGCATGTCCGCGAGACGCTTCACTTCATCATTTATCGTCATTCGGGTTGTACCGACTTTGACGATTGTGCCGATTCGACCTGATGGGCAACGGCTGGTAAACACCGCCACAACCCGAGTGTGCTGTGACTGGACAACGGGCATCGGAGAAACGGGATCCGAGGGTGTCACGTTGATCTCGCGGCAGAGTCCTGTTATTTCCCCCGTCGAACACGGGTTGGTCTCACGACAGGGCATCCGGTGAGGTCTTCGTGGAGTTCAATCGCCCAGGATAAGTGACGCTCGTGCAACTGACTGGTTGAACCGGAACGCCGAGTCGAAGAGACTGGACCCATGTCGATCGAGGTGCTACAGGGTGAGAGGAGCCGACCGGCGGTGTCGGACCGGCAGGTGAGAGCTTCAGCCGGCGCCGGTTCCGAGTCTCCCGAGTCTCCCAGGACGCCTCGCTCTGGTCCTCGTTGGACCTGGGCCCTGCTGGCGATCGGCCTGGTTGCCCTTGCGGGCACCGTTGCCGGGGTGATGTTCCCGGGCACACCGTCGGTTGCGGCCAGCGATCCCGATGCGATCCACACGGTCACGCGTGGCGAATTGCTGGTCACGATTACCGAAAATGGGACCGTCGAGAGTTCCAGGAACACCGAGATCAAGTGCGAAATCCGGGGTGGATATGGTGGCCGCGGCGGCCGCAGCACCGTCACCTGGGTGGTTGCCAACGGCACCACGGTCAAGGCCGGAGACGAACTGGTCAGGCTGGACACCAAGAACATCGAAGAGACGGTCAGCCTGGGAAAGACCGATACGAACATCGCGAAGGCCGCCCTGGCAAGAACCAGAACGGACGTCGCGATCGCAAAGGTGGCCACCGACGGGTATCTCAACGGCGAGTTCCGCTCGCAGATGACGAGACTGCAGATGAAACTCTCGGGCGACCAGCGCAACGTCCGTCATGCCAACGCGATGCTTGCAGAGACCGAGTCGTTGTTTGTCCGCGGGTTTGCGAATGAGCTCCAGATCAAAGCAGCCGAGTCCACCATCGAACAGGCGGAGCTGGAACTGACCGTCACGGAAACAGAAGTGGACGTTCTGAAGCGGTTGACCAGGCAAATGCAGTTGGAGAGGCGGAAGAGCCAGCTGAACGCAACCAGGGAGAGGCTGGCTGGTCGCGAGGCGGGAGTGGTGCTGGAGCAGAGCCGCCTGGCTCTCGCGATGGAGGAATTTGAGCGCTGCGTGATCAAGGCGCCCCAGGGCGGCCTGGTGATTTATCCCTCCACCGCAAAATGGAAACGGACTCCCGACATCACCGACGGAGCCAGCGTCCACAACAACCAGGTCCTGCTGCTGATGCCGGACCTGACCCTGATGCAGGTCAAGATCAGGGTTCACGAGTCCATCGTGGACCGGGTCAAACCGAAAATGGCCGCCAGGGTGGAATTGCCAGACCGGACTCTGGACACCGAGATATCTTCAGTGTCTGCCGTCGCTCGTCCTGCCGGCTGGTGGGACGGGAACATCGTGAAGTACGACACGATTATCGAGCTGCATTCGATTGAGGGGCTGAGGCCGGGCATGTCCGCCAAGGTGGAACTGGTGGTGGCCCGGCACGAAAACGTATTGACGGTGCCGCTCAGCGCGGTGGTGGACACCGACCAGGGACAGTTCTGCTGGGTGGAAACCGCCGACGGTCCACAACGGTGTTCGGTGACGCTCGGTGACAGCAACGACAGGTCTGTGATTGTTCAGTCGGGTCTGCAGGAACAGCAGAAGGTGGTGGTCCAGCCGCTCTCCTCAGTCGCCGAAGCGCAGGCAATGCTGGGTTCGAAGACCGTCCACACGGTCAAGCGGGGAACTCTGTCGGTCACCATGATCGAGCAGGGAGCGCTGGAGAGTTTCAACAGCACGCAGGTCAAGTGCCGGGTCCGGGGCGACAGCACGATCAACTGGGTGATCAAGAACGGGACACGGGTCGAGGCGGGTGACGAACTGGTCACACTCGAAAACAAGGCCATCGAAGAGTACCTCCACGAACGCACCAAGTACGCCCACCTGTCGAAGGATGCAGCCATCGGCTTCCGGGCCGAGGCCACCGTCAAGGGGCTCGCCATTGCGCAATACCTCGAAGGAGGGTTCCGGACCCGGAAACTGAAGTTTCAGAAGGACCTGGCGTTCGCCAAGCAGAGACTGCATACGGCAAACAACATGCTCGACTATGCCCGGCGAATGTACGGCCTGGGGTACCAGAGTGAACTGAGAGTCGAGCAAAGCGAACTCAGCCTGCAGAACGCCATGATCGACGTCCAGATCGTGGCGACCAACCTGGACGTGCTGGAGAGGCTCGAAAAGGGAAAGGAACTGGGACGGTTGCAGGGCGAGTGGGAGTCGGCAAAGGCCGCGGCCAATGGCCATGAAGAAGTTCTCACCATGGACAGAGAGAGGATGACCCTGGCAGAGAAGGAGATCGCTCGCTGCGTGATCAAGGCCCCGCAAAGCGGCCTGGTGATCTATCCCTCGACCGCCCAATGGAAGGACACGCCCGACATCGCCAAGGGTGAGACGGTCCACAACGACCAGGTGCTGCTGCTGATGCCCGACCTGTTGAAGATGCAGGTCCGCTTCGGCATTCACGAATCAGTCATCGGCCAGGTCAAGCCCAGGATGCAAGCCACCGTGCGGCTGCCGAACCGGACACTCAAGGGCACCGTGTCCTCGGTCGCTCCGGTTGCACAGCCGTCGGGGTGGTGGACGGGCAATATCGTCAAGTACGACGCGCTGATAGAACTTCCCTCGGTGGAAGGACTCAAGCCCGGTATGACGGCCGAGATCGAAGTGACCGTGGCTCGCCGCGAAGACGTGCTGATGATCCCGCTCTCGGCAGTCGAGGAAACCGACGCGGGTGACTTTTGCTGGGTGAGGACACGCGGCGGTGCCGCCCAACGACGCCCCCTGACACTCGGCGACCGCAACGCGGAATTCATCGCTGTCGATTCGGGCGTCGAGGAAGGCGATGAAGTGTTCCTGCATCCCTCGCTGACCGTCAAGGACGCAAGGAAGCCACCGGCGGCAGTCGGCTCGATTCGCTGAACGCGAAAAGCCGATCACCGGTGTGAGACGCCGCGAGTCCGGATGTGCCGTTGCCGGTCGACTGGAATCGGAGTAATTTTATCGGTGGATGTCACGGTGATCTCGCTGACAAGTCCTCACGGTGAACTTGTTCGAGTGCCACGTCCCACCCATCGTCCGAAGCACTGCATGAAACACCTGGCGTTGTCCTTCTGTGTGTTCGCCACAACCGTGTGGGGGCAATCTGCACCGGCCGCCGAGGAGGGCGGAACACGGTTCGAGACCGAGGTCCGCTCGATTCTCAAGGCTCACTGCTGGCAGTGCCACGGCGAGGCGGGTGAGAAGAAGGGGGGGCTCGATACTCGGCTGGCCCGCTTCCTGCTCAAGGGTGGAGAATCCGGTCCGGCGATTGTTGCCGGCAAGCATTCGGCCAGCCGGCTGTACCGACGCGTGGCGGCGGGCGAAATGCCGCCGGGTGCCAAGCGGCTCTCGGCCCGGGATCTGTCGGTACTGGCCCGCTGGATCGATGAAGGTGCCCGCACCGCGCGACCCGAACCCGAGACATTGACCGAGGGCAGTTTCACAGTCGAGGAGCAGCAGCACTGGTCTTTCCAGCCCATAACGCGGCCGAAGTTGCCCGCGGTTGAGCACGTCTCGCTGCTGGGCTCGCCGATTGACGCGTTCTTGCTGGCCAGGCTGCGGGCCCAGGGACTGGGGTTTGGACCCGGTGCCGACCGGCCGACACTGGTTCGGCGGTTGAGTTTTGATCTGCATGGCCTGCCGCCCGAGCCTGGGGCGGTCGAGCGATTTGTTGACGACGTGGCACCGGGCGCGTACGCGAGGCTGGTGGATCGCCTGCTGGCATCACCGGCCTACGGAGAGCGATGGGCGCGGCATTGGCTCGATGTGGTTGGCTATGCCGACAGCGATGGAGTCAGCGACCGCGATCCGCCGCGGACCTGGGCCTTCAAGTACCGCGACTACGTGATCCGCAGTTTCAACGATGACAAGCCGTGGAACGAGTTTGTGGTCGAACAGCTCGCCGGTGACGAGTTGCTTGAGCCACCCTACCACGACCTGACTTCAGCCGAGTCCGACCGGTTGATCGCCACCGGGTTCCTCAGGATGGCCCCCGACGGCACCGGTGGCTCGAGTCCCGACGCCCAGCTGGCTCGCAACCAGGTCGTCGCCGAGGTGCTCAAGGTCGTCTCGACCTCGATGCTGGGTCTGAGCGTCGGCTGTGCTCAGTGTCATCAGCACCGCTACGATCCGATCACGCACCAGGACTACTACCGGCTGCGTGCTCTGTTCGAGCCCGCCTACGACCCCAGGCAGTGGCGATCTCCGTCGGCACGGCTGGTGTCGCAGTGGTCCGCTGCCCTCCGCCAGAAGGCTGCGGCGATCGACAAGCGATTGGCCGAGATCACTGCCGGGAAGAACGCGGAACTGGAGGCCGCGGTGAAGACGGCGTTTGAGACCCGGTTGGCCAAGCTGCCGGCCGAACTGCGTGCCGAGGCGAAACTGGCTCGCGAGACCGTCGCCGCCAAACGAAACGCCCGGCAGAAGCAGCTGATCGAGGACCACCCGTTCCTGAGCATCAGCCGGGGGACGATCCAGCAGTTCGAACGGTCGATCACCACCGCGATTGTCAAGAAATGGGACGCTCAGACCGCCGAGGCCGGCAAGCAGCGGCCCGCGGCTGACAACATGATGTGTCTCAGCGAAGTCCCCGGGCAGGTACCACCGACCCGGCTGTTCTCTCGGGGAGACTACAAGCAGCCGCGAGAGGAGATTGGGCCGGGGGAACTGAGTGTATTGAGCCCGGTCGGCTTTGCGATTCCCCCGAACAACCCCGACCTGCCCACGACCGGTCGTCGGCTGGCCTATGCACGTCACCTGACCAGTGGCCGGCATCCGCTGTTGGCTCGCGTGTTGGTCAACCGGTTCTGGATGCACCACTTCGGCCGAGGTCTCGTCTCGACGCCGGGCAACTTCGGTGCCATGGGGACTCGTCCCTCACATCCTCAACTGCTCGATTGGCTGGCCGCCGAGTTTATGCACGGTGGCTGGAGCCTGAAGCATCTGCACCGGGTGATCCTGACATCCTCGGCTTACCGCCAGGCCGCGACACGTCGGTCGCGGCTGGAGGAACGGGACCCGGACAACCGGTTGCTGGGCCGCATGCCGGTACGACGGCTCGAGGCCGAGACGCTGCGGGACTCGCTGCTTCACCTGGGAGGTCGTTTTTCGAACGAGATGTACGGTCCGGCGATCCCCGTCAGCCTGGATTCGGTCGGACAGAGGGTCATTGTCAGCGTCAACCGCTACGATCCCAGTGGCCGGCTGTTGACCAGCATCGGTTCGGTTGGCGTGGGCGAGTTTCGCCGCACGATCTATGTGCAGGTGCGGCGTTCGATGCCGCTGGGGGTTTTGGCTCCCTTTGACCTGCCGACGATGAAGCCCAATTGCGAACTGCGGACCGTTTCCACATCCGCGCCCCAGTCGCTGGCGATGATGAACGACCCGTTCGTGGTCCGTCATGTCGAGGGGCTGGCGCGTCGGATTCACTCCGAAACCGGCGACGCTCCTGCTGAGCGATTTCAACGGGCGTGGCGGCTGGT